>CACXDX010000019.1 GCA_902766525.1 uncultured Bacillota bacterium
ACTTCCCCGATGATATTCATGATCTCGGCTTCACCGGGTTTGGGACGGCGCTTGTCCACAATGGCCATACCGCACTGGAGTCGTTCCGCCAATTCTCTGGCCCGGACAACGCCGCCGATATCGGGAGAAACGACAACAATATCATTTTTGTCCAATCGTTTTTTCTTATAGTAATTGGCTAAGATCGGCATGGCGGAGAGATGTTCCACGGGAATATCAAAGAAACCCTCGATCGCTTTGGCGTGCAGATCCATGCAGATGATCCTGTCGGCGCCGGCGGCGGTGATCAGATTGGCGACGAGTTTCGCACTGATCGGATCTCTCGGCTTGCTCTTCCTTTCCTGGCGGGCATAACCGAAATAGGGGATCACGGCGGTGATCAGCCGTGCGGAAGCGCGTCGCATGGCGTCGATCATGATCAGCAGCTCCATGAGATTATCATTGACCTGGGGGCAGGTCGGCTGCAGGATGTACACGTCACAACCGCGGACACTCTCATCGATGTAGGTCGCGATTTCCCCATCGCGGAAGCGCTGTACCATGCAGTCCCCGAGACCGATCTTCAAATGCTCCGCCATTTCCTTGGCCAGGGTGGGATTGGCATTTCCGGCAAATAGTTTTAATGTCATTTCGTTCATTTTTTCCCTCCACATTACTGTAAATGCAGCTTATATTTAAAAAACCGTACAACCGACAAAACCCGCTCTTTACGGGGGATTTTTTCGATGCCGAAGCGCTCTCTCCCGCACCGAAATCTTTTTTATTTCTCGTCTTTCATATGCATGGCTCTGAATTTTTCGGCCCATCCTTCTTTATTGACCTGCCTTTCTCTGGCGATGGCCAAACTGCCGCCGGGCACGCTTTCGGTGATCGTGGAACCGGCCGCGATGTAAACGTCGTTATCGATGTGTACCGGCGAGACCAGATTGACATTGCAGCCGACAAAGACGCGGTCTCCGATCTTGGAACGGGTCTTCAGAAAACCGTCGTAATTACAGGTGATGGTGCCGCAGGCGATATTGCAGCCGCTGCCGACGTCACTGTCACCGACATAGGTGAGATGAGGCATCTTCGTACCTTCTCCGATCACACTGTTTTTCACTTCAACAAAATCGCCGACCTTGACATTGTTTTTCAACTCGGTCTTCGGTCTCAGGTAGGCAAAGGGGCCGATGTTGCCGCCGTCGGCGACGGTGGCTTCCACGGCGACGCTGCGCCAGAATTTCACATCATTGCCGATGACGCTGTCCGTCAGCTCCGCATCGGGGCCGATCTTACAGTTTTCGCCGATCACGGTACGTCCCTTGATGATACTGAAGGGCTCAATGATCGTATCGGCGCCGATCTCGGCAAAGGGATCGATGATCGTGGAATCGGGATCGACTACGGTCACCCCGGCTCTCATCAACGCCTCTGCTTTGCGGCGGCGCAAAACTTTGGCGGCGGCGGCAAGCTGAACGCGGTCGTTGATGCCGCTGACTTCCTCATAATCATCGATTTGAAAAGCAGCCGCTTTGCGGCCTTCGCCGTTGGCGATGGCGATGGTATCGGTGAGATATAATTCTCCCTGATCGTTATCGCTTTCCAATTTCGTTACGGCGTCACGCAGAAAGGTGAGATCGAAGCAGTACACGCCGCTGTTGATCTCACAAACGGCCTTTTCCTCTTCGTCGGCGTCGCGCTGTTCCACGATTTTCAGCAAACCGCCTTCCCGATCGCGGATGATGCGGCCGTAGCCGAAAGGATCGTCGAGAGAGGCTGTCATCACCGTTACGGCGGCTCCGCTTTGTTCATGATAATCACAGAGCTTTTTCAGGGTCTCGGCCCGCAGCAGCGGCGTATCGCCGCAAAGGACCAGCATCGTACCGTCACGATGCTCGGAGAAGGCCGACAGCCCTTCTCTGACAGCGTGTCCCGTCCCCTTTTGCTCTCTTTGCAAAACAAAGGAAGTTTCTCCGTCAAAAGCGGCCCTGACCGCATCGGCGCCATGACCGACAACGGTACAGATCTCTGCGGCGTCAACGCCTTTGGCGGCTTCGATCACATAAGCAAGAATCGGATGATAGACGGCTTCATGCAAAACTTTGGGCAGGGAGGATTTCATTCGCGTCCCTTTACCCGCGGCAAGAATCATTACATATTTTTCCATAAAAAATCACTTCCGTGTTCTTTTCCGTTCTCGACGAATCGACAGGATCCGCCGCTTTTATATTATAGCTCTTTTCCCTGAAAAATGCAAATCAGCCGCGATAAAAGCGAGGCGACTTATCCCCTCGTAACGCGGCTGACTACTTACGCATTTCTACAAAAACAATCCTCTGTTATAAAGCACCGTCTTCACTGTCCGAATCCAAACCGGAGACCAATGCTTCTTCATATTTTTCCAAAACTCTGGCCTGAAGGACATCACGGGCTTCCTGGGAAATCGGATGCGCGATATCTCTGAATTCACCCGTCGGCGTTTTCCGGCTCGGCATGGCTACAAACAGCCCGTTCTGCCCATCGACTACTTTTACGTCGTGAATCACAAAGGCGTCATCAAGGGTGACGGAAACGATCGCTTTCATCTTTCCTTCCGCAAGTATTTTGCGTACTCTGACATCGGTAATATTCACAATAATCCCTTCCCCTACGCATAATTCGGTTTTTTATACTTCCACAAAAAGATAAAAAAACCTTCTTTTTTCTTGTCAAAATGATGAATTTTTTACATCTTTTTACTGAATAAAAATAGAAAAATGTCGAAAAGGCTGTTATAGCTCTCCGACATTTTCCTTTTGTTTCTCAAAAAATCATGTTGTTAAATTCCGCTTCGGAAAGGATCCCTTGATCGAGGGGATGCACGAAAAACATTTTTCCCAAGGTTCCCGGATCCTCTTCGCGCAGTTTCCGCGCGGTCGCCGGCGGCGTAAAAGCGAAAACCGTCGGGCCGCTGCCGCTCATCAGATGAGGCAGATCCATTTCACCGAGGGCGGCGGAAAGAGCGCGCAGCGAAGGATAACGGGGAAAAGCCGCCCGCTCAAGGCCGTTAAAGAGGGCAGACAAAACGCCCTCTTCACTGCCGTGCGCCAGTGCTCTGAGCATCGGCTCTGCCGATACGCTTTCCACTTCCGAAGCGATCTCGTCATAGAGTGAAAAGATCTCCGGCGTGGATACGTGGAAACCGCCGTTCAGCAGCAGCAGCTCACAGGGGAAAAGATCCGGCAGACGTTTCAGTTCTTCACCGATGCCCGTCGCCAGCATGGTTCCTCCGTAATAGCAGAAGGCGACGTCGGCACCGACAGCGGCACAGATCCTTTTGATCTCTTCCTCCCCAAGCTCGAGATCGAATTCATCGCAGACGGCGCGCAGCACCGCAGCGCCGTTGCCGCTGCCGCCGGCGAGACCGGCGCCGACGGGAATATGCTTTTCGAGTTGCACATGGATCTCTCCGGGAAGATCAAAGCGCTCTTTCAGCAAACGCCACATCCGGGTGACCGTATTCTTTTCCGCCGGGCCGAGATCGGCTTCACCCGTATCGAGGTCGCAGCTTTTCCGATAAAAGGAAATATCCATACGGTCAAAGAGGGAAACCGACTGCATCACGCTGGTCAGCTCATGATAACCGTCGTCTCTCCTGCCGTCGACCCGCAAAAACAGATTGATTTTTGCCGCGGAATAATAAACAGACATAAGAATCGATCCAACTTTCCGATCCGCATCAGCTTTCCGCCGTGTTGATGCGCATTTTTTAAACGAGCAAAAATCCGCGCCGCTTTTTCGCGGCCGCGGCCTTTGCGTATCCTTAAAGAAAAACGGGATCGTCCCCTTAAGTTTCGATTCCCGTTTTATCTTTCTCTTATTTACAGATCATATTCATAGACGCCGTCGGCCACATAAGAAACGGGGCCGGTCATGATCACGTGATTGTTTTCATCCCATTGACAGGCCAGATCGCCGCCGGCGAGGTGCACCGTCACTTCTCTGCCGGTATAGCCGTTCAGCACGGAAGCCACCATCGCGGCACAGGCGCCGGTACCGCAGGCCAGTGTTTCACCGCAGCCGCGTTCGAAGACGCGGACACGGATATCCTTTTCCCCGAGGATCTCCACGAATTCCACATTGGTTTTTTCCGGAAACATCGCGTCCTCTTCCAGCTTGGGTCCGAGTTCGGCAAAGGGAGCGTCGGCAAGCTTTTTCCAGAAGGTCACCGTATGCGGATTGCCCATGGAGACGCAGCTCAATTCGATCTCGCCGCCGTCCGTCATATAGGGATAACCGATCACATCCTGATCTCCGACGCTGACGGGGATTGCCGTCGGATCGAGACGGGGAACACCCATATCGACTTCGACTTTTTCCACCGCGTCGCCGGCAAAAATCAGACGCGGACGAATCATGCCGGCGTCGGTTTCCACCTTCATATCTTCCTTGTTGACGAGGCCCTTTTCATAGACGTATGCGGCGAAGCAGCGGATGCCGTTGCCGCACATCTGGGCGAAAGTTCCGTCGCTGTTGATGATGCGCATACGGATGTCAAAGATATCCGAAGGCAGGATCAGCAAAACGCCGTCGGCGCCGATGCCGAAATGGCGATTGCAGACCTTGCGGGCAAAATCACTGATGTCATCGGGAAGCTCATGCTCGATCCCGTTAAGGATGATAAAATCATTGCCGATGCCGTTCATTTTCGTAAATTCGATTTTCAAGAGAATACCCTCCGTTTATACGGTTATTTGCTTAGAATTTTGACAGATACTGCTTGATCTCCCAGGGTGTGACACAACGGCGGAATTCCGCATATTCTTCCCGTTTGGCTTCACAGAAACATTTCGTGACATGCTCGCCCAGAGCGCCGACGATGACATCATCGGCAAGAAGCTCTTTAACGGCATTGCCGAGAGAACCCGGCAGCATTTCAATGTTCCGTTCCGCTCTTTCGGCGTCGTTCAATTCATAGAGATTGAAATCACAGCTGGGCGGCGGCGCGATCTTGTTGCGAATACCGTCCAGCCCCGCGGCGAGCATCACCGCTTCGGCCAGGTAGGGATTGGCGCAGGGATCGGGGGAGCGCAGTTCCACCCGGGTGGAATTCCCTCTCTTGGCGGGAATGCGCACGAGGGGACTGCGGTTCTTTCCGGACCAGGCAATATAGACCGGAGCCTCATAACCGGAGACCAGGCGCTTATAGGAATTGACGACGGGATTGGTAATGGCGGTCACGGCCTTGGCGTGTTTTAAAAGACCGCCCACATAGTAATAAGCGATCTCGGACAAACCGTCTTCCCCATCGGGATCGTAAAAGACGTTTTTGCCGTCAAAGCTGCTGAGACTCATATTCATATGCATACCGCTGCCGGCGATGCCGAAGATCGGCTTGGGCATAAAGGTGGCGTGAAGACCGTGACGCTGGGCAACGGTGCGCACGACGAGTTTAAAGGTCTGGATGCGGTCGGCGGAAGCCAGAGCCTCGTCATATTTGAAGTCAATCTCATGCTGGCCCGGCGCGCATTCATGGTGAGAAGCTTCCACCTCATAGCCCATATCTTCCAGAGTGCTCACCATTTCCCGGCGGGCGGTGGAGCCGTGGTCTACGGGAGAAACTTCAAAATAACCGGCGTTGTCATGTGTTTCCAGAGTGGGCGCGCCCTCGTCATCGGTGCGGAAGAGGAAAAATTCCGCTTCGGGCCCGATATTCAGCGTATAGCCCATTTCCGCGGCGGCGTCCAGATTTTTACGCAGGATATAACGGGGATCCCCGGCGAAGGGTTTGCCGTCGGCGCCGTAAACGTCACAGATCAAACGGGCAATATAGCCCTCGGAATGATCCCAGGGAAAGATCTGCCAGCTGTCCAGATCCGGTTTCAGATACATATCGCTCTCTTCGATGCGGGCAAAGCCGTCGACGGAAGAGCCGTCGAACATGATCTCACCGTTCAAAGCCTTTTCCATCTGGGAAACGGGCAGACATACATTTTTCAGGATTCCGAACACATCGCTGAACTGCATCCGAACGAAGCGCACGTTTCGTTCTTTGATGGAACTCATGATCTGTTCCGCAGTAATTTTCGCCATAAAACACCTCCGCGAAATAATCAATCATACCGACTCGGCTCAAGGGAGAACAAAAGTTTCAGACCGCCGCAGTCGGTTAAAAGATCAACATCTATCTATTTTATATTATACAACAATTTCCCGACAAAGAAAAGGAATATTTATTCGGAACAATCATATTTTCCGTTTTTTTCTCTATATTTAAAACAAAGAATGAACGAGGTACGATATGAGCAAACGAAGTCACCACCGTCACAGCAATATCAACGTCAACGAACTGGCCGACGCGCTGACCCGAATGGGCTGGCAGCCGCCGCAGCGGGGCGGCGTCTTTCCGCCTTTTCGAAACGGCGGCGCCAACCTGCCCCCGGCCAATTACGGCGGCAGCGGTCCGATGAACAATCTTGCCGCTCTCTCCGGGATGATCGGCGGCGGACCGGCCGGCGAGAGCGCTCCCTTTCCGCCCCAGATCAACGGGAACGGAAATGAAACGATGATGCCGATGCAGATGCCGATGCTGCCCCAAATCCCTTCCCACCGACCCCGCTCCGCAGCGCCGGCAAACGATAAAGAGCTACTGAGAAAACTGCTCGAGGAAATTCTCGCGATCCTCAAAGAAAAATAAAACTTCACTGTTTGACAAAAACAGCGGCAAAGACGTCTTTTTCGGTGTCTTGCCGCTGTTTCCTTTTATTCTCTTCGCGTCTTCGCAAACAGTTTGCGATAGATCTCCGCCATATGGGGCTCGCTTTTATCTTTTTCGATCTCCTCAAAGCACCGCCAGGCAACGCCGGCGTTTTCATCCTCTTTGATGCACAGAGGACAATCCTCCTCGACTTCAAAGAGAAAGGTCAGATTGAGATGAAGATGGGGCGCGACATAGCGGCCGCGTTTTTCATGGGCCTGAACGGCGAGGATCTCCAGAGACAGCGGACGCTCCGAAAGACAGCGCGCTTTCTCCGCGCCGGTTTCTTCCCTCAGTTCCCTCGCGGCCACCGCCTTTAAATCGGCGTCACCGTCGGCGTGACCGCCGATCCAGCTCCAGGCC
>CACXDX010000020.1 GCA_902766525.1 uncultured Bacillota bacterium
GTTTTGATGATTTCTATCGGATTTATTATGCGTTGTAACGTGTCTGGAATTTGTGTGGCTCTTTTCTTCTTTCTTTTCCTGCTTTTCCTTGATGGCCTCGGCAAGGGCCTTGTTTTCCATCCGTTCTTCTTTGGGTGTGAAGAAACCGGTCTTTAAACGGTAATTCATCCAGCAAACCTGTATCATGGAAAAGAAACCGTAAAACAGCCAGTAAACGGCAAGCGCTGAAGGAAATTGCGGCGTGATGAAGAGAAACATAATCGGCATCATCAGCAGCATCATGCGCTGGGTGTTGTCTTTAAGATTGGCAACGGACAGGAATTGCTGACCCACCGTTACCAGAGCGCAGGCGATGGGCAGGAACCAATGATAGGGAGTCAGTTTGACCGTCATCGACAGATCTTCGATCCAAAGGAAGCTGTAGAGGCCGGCATCGATGATTTCCTGAGCGGGCAGCCAATTACGCATCCCATAGAAGAGGATCATCAGGATCGGCATCTGGATCAGGAGCGGCAGACAGCCGGATAAGGGGCTGATATTGGCTTCCTTATAGAGCTTACCCATGGCCTCCTGCTTCTTCTGGGGATCATCGGCGTATTTGGCGTTGATCTCCTGCATCATCGGATTGATCTTCTGCATGGACTTCATGCTCTTTTGCTGTTTTACATTCAGCGGTGTTGTCACAACCTTAACGATAAGCGTCAAGAGAATGATTGCGAAAACGTAGTTATAAAGATGGATATAACTGAGCCCGTTATGAAATGAGGTAAGAATAAAACCGACTAATTTCGCGCAGACCGAATTTTCATTAACGATATAATTCCCCTCATCATCGAGATTATTGGTTCCGCAACCGGCAAACATGAAGACGACTGCGACCAAAAGCAGCAATGCAATGATTTTTTTTGAATTTGAAATATTTCTCACTCGATATTTCCTCATGTTTTTTACTGCGTTAAAAAACGCAGTCTAAATCTAACCAGCAATGATCTTTTCTCTGTCGAATCGGCGTTACCCCTCAGTCAACGGGATCATATCCCCCTTTACACCAGGGATTACAGCGCAAAATTCGCCAAATAGCTTTTCTTCCGCCCTTCATCACACCGTATTTGGAAATAGCCTCAAGAGCATATTGAGAGCAGGTCGGTTCAAAACGGCAGCAGGGAGGAAAAAGCGGTGAAATAAATTTTCGATAAAAACGAATCAGATGGATCATTATTTTTTTCATGGTTTAATCTTCCTTAAAAGACGTTCCAATTCCGAATCCAATTCCCGATATTCACAAGAAGCCGCGGCGGGACGCGCTACAATAATATAATCTGTGCCGATAAGAAAACGCTCCGGATGCAAACGGGCGATTTCTTTTAAACGGCGACGAACTTTATTGCGAACAACGGCGTTACCTACTTTTTTCGAAACGGTAAAACCGACCCGAAAACAATCGTTTTTCGTTTTCCGCCAACAAACAACGGTATGTGCAGCGGAAAGAGATTTTCCCTGCCGGTAAACTCTCGTAAAATCTCTTCTTTTTTTTACTCTGTTTTTATCATCGAACGACATGGATTCCTTTTCAGACGGCCAATCTTTTTCTGCCCTTGGCTCTTCTGCGTTTCAAAACTTTTCTGCCGTTGGCATCAGACATTCTTGCGCGAAAACCGTGAACCTTTTTATGCTGACGATTTTTGGGTTGAAATGTTCTTTTCATGAGTTGTTCCTCCTGTATATGTTATAAAAAAATATCATTGATCAATCCGAGGATCTTCCGTAAGACCAAAAAATATCTTTTTTTCAATGCCGTTTCGGAGATCATCGGAAAGCGGATTCGATGCCGAAAAATAAAAAATGAAAAGTTCATTTCTTAAACTGAGGCATACTACCGCATAGTATATCTATTATACATTAGTGATAAAGTCCTTGTCAACAAAATTATCTCAAAACATTGTTTAAAAAAAGTTTTCCACAACTTTTTCATATTGCTGAATATTTTTTCTTTCATAATATATAAAAATTTTTTTAAAAATTACCCACATCATCCATATTCCGTTTGCCCTTATTAAAAACGTATTTCACAAAGGAGTGTGTATAACACGGATTCGGACACCTTGATATTTTCAGCCTTTTTATGATAACATTATGGGTACGTAAGAACCATCGGTATTATTACCGATGTTACGGTTTCCGCCGTTTTTCTTTGTCATGCCGCGATATAAAAAAGAAAATGCGGTCTTACGGCGGAAACAGATAAGGAGTATTGATCAATAAAAGGAGCGATTACATTGACAGACCTGACACCTTATTTTGATTTGTGGGAAAAAACATTAACCCACATCAGAGAAAACGAAAAAATAGCTTCAACCAGCTATCAATCCTGGTTTGAGCCTCTCTCCGTCCTCAAATGTACCGACGGATGCATTTATCTCGGCAGCAATACCGATTTTATCATCAACTGGATCAACGATCATTACCGGCCGCTGCTCTGCCGTAATCTGGAGATCGTCTCCAACGGTGAAATCTGCGATTTTAAAATGGTTCTTCTCAATGATGACGGAACTTATGATCTGGAAGAAAAGATCGCAGAAACTTTTGATGATAAAAAATCTTCTTCAAATAAAAATGAATCTCATGAAGAAAAAAAGGAGGATTTTTTCTATTCTTCTTTAAATCCCCGCTATACTTTTGATACTTTTGTCGTCGGTGACAACAATCGTTTTGCCCACGCCGCCTCTCTGGCCGTTGCCGAAGTTCCCGGCAAAGTTTATAATCCCCTTTTTATCCAAGGCGGTGTCGGTCTCGGTAAAACCCATTTGATGCAGGCCATCGGCCATTTTATTAAAGAAAATAACCGCGATGCCAAAGTCGCTTACTTTACAACGGAAAATTTCGTCAATGAATGGATCAATGCCATCAAAGACAATAAACCGCAGCAATTCAGAGAAAAATACAGAAAAGTCGACGTCATTATGATGGATGATATTCAGTTTTTGTCCAATAAGGACAGTTCTCAGGAAGAATTTTTCCATACTTACAACGCTTTGTATGAAAGCGGCGCTCAGATCATCTTAAGTTCCGATCGTCCTCCCTATGAAATTCCGAAACTGGAAGAACGACTTGTAACTCGTTTTTTATGGGGTCTCACCACGGAAATCATTTCTCCGGATCTTGAAACACGCATCGCCATTCTGCAAAAGAAGGCAGCACTCAATAATATCATTATTCCCCATAATGAAACCGATGTTTTTTTCTATATTGCCAATCAATATGAATCCAATATCCGTATTTTGGAAGGCGCCCTTACCCGTGTCGCCGCTTATGCTAAAATGAAAGGTGAACCGATCACCCTCTCATTGACAAAAAAAGCCTTGGAAAATTTCATCTCGGAAAATCGTATCAAAGTTATTTCCATCGAATTAATCCAACAAACAACCGCAAAGTATTTCCATATTCAGCCGGAAGATTTAAAGAGTCAGCGGCGCACCGCTCATCTTGTCTTCCCGCGTCAGATCGCTATGTACCTTTGCCGGGAATTGACGGATTCCACCTTCGAAAAAATCGGCGAAGAATTCGGCAAACGTCATTACACAACCGTTATGCACGCTCATGAAGAAATCAGTAAGAAACTGAAAACGGAAAAAGAAACCGCAAAATACATCAAAGATCTGAATCAATCCATTCGTAAAATGTAAATATCGATTTGCTGTTATATCCTTTCATTTCATTATCCATATTTTTTATCCTCTTTACGGATGAATTCAACATTAAGATCACACAACAGTCTTATGGATTATGTGAAAATACTCTTTCCCCGTTATTTTTTCCATTATCGACTCATTGCTATTTCAATGATATCATCACAGATAAAAAAATGTTTTTTAACAGGGATTCAAAGTGTTTGTTCACATATTCACAGAGCTTATTACTATAACTGAAAAAAATAAATAATAATAAAAATAAAAAATACAGGAGCATCATCATGAAAATTAAATGTGAAAAATCGGAATTTCTCAACGGTTTACAGACCGTTGCTAAAGCCATCTCAACGAAGAATACGATCTATGCTTTGAGCGGGATCCTTTTGTTTGTCGAAAACAATGAGCTGATTTTCAGAGCAACCAATATTGAGATGGCCATTGAATATCGTCAAAAGGAAGTAACCGTTTTGGAACAGGGAAGCATCGTTGTTCCCGGACGTTATATTTTGGAAATTGCCAAAAAGCTTCCTGATGAAATGCTGGAATTGGCTTCCGAAGGTTATACCTTTTTTATTCGTTACGGAAATTCCGAAATCACCGTTAACGGTTTGGATCGGGATCAATTTCCCGACTTTCCGGAAATTGAAGGAAATTATAAAGGGGTTATGCCTCTGTTCCGTTTTTCCGGAGATATCAAAGAAGTTATCGTTGCCGCGGGAACCGATGAATCACGTCCGCTTTTTACCGGTGTTCTTTTTGAAATTGACGGAGAAGAACTCAGTTTTGTAGCAACCGATACTCATCGTCTCGCTTTAAGAAAATCCGGTTGGCTCAATAAGGGTGATGAAGGGAAAATTGCCGTTATTGTTCCCAATAAGATTCTTCAGGAGATTGTTCGTCAGGAAGCCAATGATGATGCTCTTCTTGAAATAGTTATCGGAGAAAACGAAATCAGTTTTAAATGCGAGAACAAAGTATATATTTCTCGTTTAATAGAAGGTAAATTTCCCAATTATCATCAGGTTATTCCGGCAGATGACCGCGTTTGTTCTGTTGTTGAAGTCAACGCGTCTTATCTCTTATCCACGTTGGAAAGAGCATTCATTCTTTCGAGAGAGTTGGTCAGGGAACATATCGGGAGAGTCAGCATTTCTCTTGTTAATGAACTTATGAGTGTGGATTCGCGCAGTCCGGAGGTGGGTCATATTCATGAAGAAATACCCGTTGTGCAGCAGGGTGAAGATATTTCCCTGATTTTCAACGCTCGCTATCTTTTGGATATTCTCAGAGTAATCGAAACCGAAAATATCATTATGCGCTTTACCGGAGTCAACACGCCTCTTGTGTTGATGAGAAAAGATGATGATCGTTATCTTTATCTGGCTCTGCCTTTGAAGGGATGAAATGATCTTAAAGGAATTGAAACTGACCAATTTCAGAAATTACGGATCGGCTTCTGTCGAATGGAGCGACGGCGTTAATATGATTCGCGGAGACAATGCTCAGGGAAAAACCAATCTCCTGGAATCCATTGCCTTTCTCAGTACTTTTTCTTCTTTTCGTAAAAGCAGCGCGTCGGAACTCATCAAAAAGAACAGAGATTATTTTCTGATCCGCAGTGTTTTTCATGCTTTATCCACGGAGCATACAATAAACGCGGCCTATTCTTTGGACCGGCGCTACAGAGTCAGTTTAGACGGAGAAGAAAAAAGAAAAGTAAATAAATTTATCGGGGTTTTAAATACCGTTGTTTTTTCTCCCGATGACCTGATGCTGATGAAAGGATCTCCCGATGAGCGCCGTCGGTTTTTGGATAGAGAAATCATACAAACGGCTCCTTCCACGCAAATGATCTTTCATCGCTACCAAAAAACGTTGAAACAGAGAAACGCACTTCTAAAAGGAGATCATGTTTCCTATGCGGAACGGATGCTGGATGCGTATGATCATCAATTGGCCGAGTGCGGCGCTTTGATCCTGATCCGCAGGAAAGAATTGCTGGAAAAACTTCAGCCTCTGGTTCGTCTTTCCCATCGCCGTATTACCGATGGTCATGAGGAGCTTGCTTTGATCTACGAAGGCGGTCTTGACGTTTTTTTCAAAGGAAAGCACCGTTTTGATGAATGGCAGGATGCTTTTCTTCAGCAACTGAAAATGACGCGAAAAGATGATTTTAAAAGGGGATTCACGACTTTCGGTCCTCATCGTGACGATATTCGTTTTTTTATCAACGGAGATGATATTCGTCATTTCGGTTCTCAGGGACAGCAGCGTACGGCTTCTTTGGCATTGAAAATAGGTGAACTGGAACTGATGAAGGGGCAGCGTGGAGAATATCCTCTTTTACTTTTGGATGATGTTTTGTCGGAACTCGATGAAAAGCGCAAAGAAGCGTTGATTTCCGTGATAAACGGTAAAGTGCAGACCTTTGTTACGGATACCGGTTCGGAAAAAATATTTGATGACGCCTATGAATTCAGAGTAAACAACGGAAATATCAAGCTTCTGCGAGATTAAGTATTTTATATTTTTCCATGTTTCATGTTTCACGTGAAACAATTTTTTTGGAGACTGTTATTTTCCGAAAGATATGATATAATAGACGTATTTCAAACGGGAGAATTGTTATGGCAAAAATCATTGCGATCGCAAATCAAAAAGGCGGTGTCGGTAAAACGACAACAGCGGTTAATCTCGGAGCATGCCTCGGTGATATCGGGAAAAAGGTCCTTGTTTGTGATATCGATCCTCAGGGAAATGCCACGGAGGGGCTGGGCGTAAATAAGGAAGATTTAAAATATACCGTTTATGATGCTTTGATCAATGAGCTTCCTTTAAAAGTTTTGATTCAAAAGACCTTATCAAAAAATGTCAGTATCGTTCCCGCCGGAAGTGATCTGAGCGGCGCGGAAGTGGAATTGATCGATGAAGAAAAAAGAGAATTGAAACTGAAAGATCAATTGGATGAGATAAAAAATGATTATGACTACATCTTGATTGACTGTCCCCCCGCTGTCGGTATGTTATCTTTAAACGGTCTCGCGGCTGCCGATTCCCTGCTGATTACGCTCCAGTGCGAATATTACGCTTTAGAAGGGTTAAGCCGTGTCATGAATACTTTTCAGCTGGTCAAACAGCATATCAATAAGAATCTGGAATTGGAAGGAATTCTGCTTACCATGTATGACGGCAGGACGCGTCTTTCCACCGAAGTTGAGGAAGAGGTTCGCGCTCATTTTAAAAATAAAGTGTATAAAACGATGATTCCCCGAAATGTTCGTTTGGCGGAAGCTCCGGGATTCGGTCAGACGATTTTACAGTACGATCCGCATTCCAAAGGTGCAAAAGCATATCGTGCGCTGGCGAAGGAGGTACGAAGAAAAAATGGCTAAAAAGAGAATAGGCAAAGGCCTCGGCGCTTTAATTCCGACGGAGTTGGAAGAAACCATATTGGGGAAAAAAGAAAATGAGAAAGATCAAAAAACGGATCAGATTGAAGTTGATCTCATCAAGACCGCTTTATCCCAGGCCAGGAATGATTTTGATGAAAATAAAATGAAAGAATTGACCGCGTCTGTAAAGGAACACGGCATTTTACAGCCTTTGTTGATCCGGAAAAAAGGTGATGAGTATGAGCTTATCGCCGGGGAACGTCGTCTGCGCGCGGCAAAAAATGCGGGATTAAAAACGGTTCCCGTCTATCTGATTGAAGCCGACGATGAAAGAGCGGCGGAAATGGGACTTATCGAAAATCTTCAGCGAGAAAATTTAAACGCCGTTGAAGAAGCCCTTGCTTATAAAGAAATGCAGACAAAATACGGGTACAACCAGGAAAGTCTCGCGAAGATTCTCGGGAAAAGCCGCAGCGCCGTGGCAAATACATTGCGTTTGTTGAGTTTGGACGAAGAGACGAAAAAATATCTTGAAGAAGGTAAATTAAGCTCCGGCCACGGTCGTGCGTTATTGGCGGTGAAAGCCGAAACAAGGAGAATGCAGCTTCGGGATCGGATCATCAAAGAACATTTGTCGGTCCATCAGGCGGAGGAAGCGGCAAAGTTGCTGAATGAAGTTGCGGCAAAGAAAAAAGAAAGTATAAAAAAGAAAAAAAATCCATTCTGTACGGAAATGGAAAATAAACTCAGGGATCGTTTTCAGACAAAGATCAGAATTACCGGTGACGGTAAAGGCGGAAAGATCCAACTGACTTATCATGACCGGGAGGAACTGGAGCGTATTTTGGAATTGATGATTGAAGAAGAAAAATAAAGACAGTAAAACGCCGTCGGAATTATAATTCCGGCGGTTTTTTTGTCATAAAAAAAGAGTATTTTGAGAATACTTTCTGAAAAAGATTAATTTAATAAAAATAAAGAGGTCAGGCAAAGGAAAAAACATATTTTCCTTTTATGCGGAATAAAAATAACCAATGTTTCACGTGAAACGGAGAATGATCATGATATACATGGATAACGCGGCGACCTCCTGGCCGAAACCGGAAGAAACAAAAAAGGAAATTGAAAATGTCATGGAAAAATACGGCGCCAATCCGGGACGCGGAGCATATCCTTTTGCCCGGAACGCCTCCGAATATTTAAAAAAAGCCAGAAAAGATATCGCAGATTTTTTGGGGATCGATCACGCGGAGCATCTTATTTTCACGAGCGGCAACACGGAAAGTGCGAATATCGTTTTGAAATCGATTTTAAAACCGGGAGATCATTTGGTGTACACTTCTTCGGAGCACAATGCCGTCCGTCGTCCTGTTTTTTATTTATGTAAAAGAGGCGTGGAAGCAACGATGGTTGAAACCTGTGGGGAAGAAGAGCGTTTTCTCGAAAGGATCAGAAAGGCTTTTCGCAAAAATACAAAGCTGTTGGTGATCAACGCCGGATCCAATGTTACGGGCCATCTGAATCCTTTAAGGGAAGCGGCCGGAATCGCGCGAAAGAGAAGTGCTTATGTTTATGCCGATATGGCGCAAACGGCGGGGATTATCGATCTGTCTCCACGGGAAACGGGTGTGGATTTTATGGGATATGCGGGTCATAAAGGTTTAAACGGTTATGGTGGCATCGGCGCGTTATATGTGAGCGATCCCTCTTTGCTGCAGCCGTTGATCCTGGGCGGAACCGGAAAGCTCTCCTATTTGAAGGATCAGGCCGCTTATTTACCGGAAGGTTTTGAGTCGGGAACAAAAAATCTGGTCGGTATCGGCGGAATGTTGGGAGGAATATGTTTTATCAAAAACCGGGGAAGGGAAAAAATTTACCGTCACGAGGCGGAATTAACATCTTACTTCCTGGAAGAATTAAAAAGGATGGATCGAATCAAGGTCTATCGTTTTCGGGAGGGCGCGGAGCTTCCCGTTGTTTCCATAAATGTTGAAGGTATGTTTGCCGACAGAGTTGCCGATATTTTGGCAAAAAAAGGTGATATCGCTGTCCGCAGCGGACTCCATTGTGCTCCCGATATGCACAGGCAATTCGGTACGGAAAAAACGGGTACCGTTCGCTTCAGCTTCGGTTTTCATAATACTTTTGATCAAGTGGACCATGCACTGAAAATTTTGCACACATTATAAAAAAAAGCACGCTTTTAAAAGCGTGCTTTCGATTTCCGTATTAAATCAAAACATAGTTCATAAAGTTCGTTCGTATCGTCAACGATATCGTCGGGATGACATCTTAAGAGACTTTCTTTCGGTTCGGTTCCCCAAGTCACGGCAATGGTGCGAACTTTTGCTCCCTGCCCGCAGCCGATGTCATAATTTGTATCTCCGATCATTACCGCATTTTTCGGTTCGCTGTTTAGTCCGGCCAAAGCGTATTCGACGGCTTCGGGATGGGGTTTAAAGTGACTGACGGATTCCTTGGTGACGAGAAGGTCGAAATAGTCGTGTGCATTCAGCATGTCGAGATTGTTCAATAAGGTATCTCTGCGTTTCGAGGTGACGACGGCACAAGTCATACCGGCGCGGTTCAAATCTTTCAGAAGCTTTTCGATCCCGGGGTAAAAGCTGATCTTGTCGGCGCCCCATAAATTATATTGTTTGCGATAAGTATCCACAAATTCAGAGGCTCTTTCTTCTCCGCAGAGAGCAGCGCCCATGGCTACAAGAGGCGTCCCGATCAGCGATTTTGCCTTATCGAGATCATAGAAAACGTTCATAGCGTCCCGTGTCTTATCCAAAGTGATGAGAATGCCGGGAATCGTGTCGGCTACGGTTCCGTCAAAATCGAAGAGAAAAGTATTGATCATGATTTCATGCTCCCCTTTTTTTTCGTTTCCGTGTAAAGATTGTCGGCAAGACGACGAATCTCACTCAGAGGAATATGCTGCTCCATGGCGATTTTTTTCAAATCTTCATATTCGGCCTTTGCTTTTTTGATGCCGCAGCCTTCGGCCTCTTTAAAACGGACAGGTCCGTAAGGCGTTTCAATGTCGATGATATGACGTTCGAAAATGTCACGATCAACCGGTTGGCAAATCAGACCCAGCGTTGTCGTATCTTCAAAAAGAGATTTTTTTACCCGGGACAAAGACCGTTCGTCGGCCAAAATATTGATTTTCACGGCGGGACGTCCTTTTTTCATAAGAACCGGCGTGAAATACATATCTTTAACGCCGATCTCGGCGACGCGATCCCAAAGGAAGCCGAGATCTTCACCGGTCATATCATCAACGGTGCATTCAAGTCGAAATAAATCGAATTTATCTTTTTTTGATTTCCCTAAAAAAATACGGCAAATATTGGGGACATCACCGTCTCTCGTTCCGCAGCCGCAGCCTGTGGCAATCAATGTCATGGAGGGGAACGATGATACGGTGGCATGATATCCGCGCAGGAGAGCGATCCCCGTGGGCGTTACGGTTTCTCCTTGGATATCCGTTTTTCGTACCTCAAAGCCATTCAGTAATTCGGCTGTCGCCGGAGACGGGACCGGGAGCATACCATGAGCGCAACGGATCTGTCCGTTTCCCATCGGCAAGGGGGAATAGAAAATCGTGTTGATTTCCGAATGTTGCAAAAGGAGTACAACACCGCAGATATCGAGGATCGTGTCGACGGCGCCTACTTCATGGAAATGGATCTCATCTTTTGAGACGCCGTGTACTTTTGCTTCGGCTTCGGCCAGAATATTAAAAACAGCGATGATTTTTTCTTCAACTTCCGTGGGGAAGGCTGCGTCGGTGATGATTTTGACAATTTCCTTCAAATGGCGGGATTTCTGTTCTTCCGCAAATATGAAATCAATTTTTGTGCCGGCAAAATCTCCTTTTTTGACTTGCTTTCTTGACCATGTCCATGCGGGCAGATCAAGCTTTTCCAATTGTCGAAGGAGATAAGCTTCATCCGCGCCGGCATCCAGAAGCGCTCCGAGGAGCATATCTCCGGCGATCCCGCCCACAGCGTCGATAAACGCGATTTTTTCCATAAAATCACCTTTTTCATTCAGTTCTGTTCTTATCATAACCCAAACAGCTTCGGATTGCAAGGGGAAGCCGGCAGAGCCTCTGATGACGGTTGTCAGAAAAAAAACAGTGTGCTATAATATGAAGTGATTTTAAAATGCATTTTGATGATCGGCTGCATTGAGTTGGATCGGGCTCAATGGATCCGGTGTTATCCAAAAGGAGAGTATTCATGTCTTCAGTCTATAATTTTTATGCGGGTCCCGCCGTTATTTTCGATGAAGTGCTGCGTCGGGCCGAAGAAGAGTTTTTTGATTTCGCCGGTACGGGAATGAGTGTCCTTGAAATCAGTCATCGTGCCAAAGCGTTTGATAGAGTCATGATCGAAGCGGAAACGAATATGAAAGAATTGATGGGTCTCGGTGATGATTATCGTGTTCTTTTCCTTCAGGGCGGCGCGAGCACACAGTTTTCCATGATTCCGATGAATTTTCTGAAGAACGGCCGCGCCGATTATATCCTTACCGGTTCCTGGTCGAAAAAGGCTCTTGCCGAAGCGAAAAAAATCGGTGATACATCTGTTGCTTTTGACGGCGGCGATGGAAATTTCAGCCGCATTCCGAAGCAGGAAGAACTGATGTTTTCCGCTGATCCGGTCTATGTTCATATGACGACCAACAATACGATTTTCGGTACGGAATTCAACTATATTCCCGACACCCCGGCGCCGCTGATCGCCGATATGTCTTCGGATATATTAAGCAAACCTTTAGATTTTCAGCGTTTTGCTTTGATCTATGCGGGAGCACAAAAAAATCTCGGTCCGGCCGGTGTTACCGCCGTTGTTATTCGCCGCAGTTTTTTGGAAACGGCCGATCAAAACGTGCCTGCGACCATGCTGAAATATGCCACCCATGCCGAAAAAAATTCCCTTTACAATACGCCGCCGGTATTCAGTGTTTATCTGCTGAATCTTGTACTCCGCCATCTGAAAGATTTGGGCGGACTTCCGGCCATCGCCGAAGTAAATCAGAGAAAAGCCGGTTATATTTATGATGCCATCGATGGTTCGGACGGCTTTTATCGGGGGCATGCCCAAAAGGACAGCCGCTCACTGATGAATATTACCTTTACGATGGCAAACGAAGAATCGGAGAAAAAATTTGTCGCCGAAGGCGAGCAGGAAGGGTTTATCGGCCTCAAAGGACATCGTTCCGTCGGTGGTTTGAGAGCGTCTGTTTACAACGCCATGCCTGAAGAAGGAGCTAAAGCGCTGGCAGATTTTATGAAAGAATTTATGAGAAAGAACGGTTGAATATCGTGGACAGAAATGCGCCTATCGGCATATTTGATTCCGGTGTGGGCGGGATCACCGTTCTCGGGCGTGTAATGCGTCTGATGCCGAAAGAAAATTTCATATATTACGGTGATGCCGCGAACTTTCCTTACGGCGACAAAAGCGAAAATGAAGTGAAAGAAGCCGTTTTTTCCGCCGTAAAAGTTCTGGTGGAACAGGGCATTAAAATGCTCGTTGTGGCCTGTAATACGGCGACGGCCGCGGCAATCAAAGACCTGAGAGCCGGCTATGATTTTCCCATTCTCGGAATCGAACCGGCGGTCAAACCCGCAACCGAAAATAAAAACAGCGGAACCATTGCCGTGCTCGCCACAAAATTGACCCTTTCCGAAGAGAGATTCCGGCGTCTGATAGATGATTACGATGAGGGCGAGCAGGTGCATCTTCTTCCGGCTGTCGGTTTGGCGGACATGGTGGAATCCGGTCACTATCGGGATTCCCGCTGCCGTGAACTTTTGGAGAGGATATTTGACGGAGTCAAAGCGGATACCATCGTTTTAGGTTGTACCCATTATCTGTTTACACTGCCGCTGATTCGGGAGATGTATCCGGATGCCGTGATTATAGACGGCGGGGAGGGTCTTGCTCGCAACATTGAAAGAACCGTGACTTTAAACGATATGGCCAATGAAGAAGGAGAAGGCACGATCACGGTATTGGCCAGCGCGCGGGAATTCAAAGAAAAATTTCCTCGTTTCCTTGCGGAAATCGATTCAATTCTCGATGAACAAGAGCATAAACTATCATAGGAATCTGAATAAGGAGGAAATCGAGGCTTGGATTTTGAAGATATTCGCTGCTTCGATGATTTAAACGATCTCTATTGGAAAAATAGGGAGCTTCTTGGCGAGGAAGAACAGAGACTTTTCAGAGGGATCCTTTTGGAACTGCAAAAAGGAGAATATTGCGATTATAAATTACTGGAGAAGCTGATGCTTCGCCTCGGTGAAAAAAGAGAATTATTATAGAAAAAAGAAACGTGCTCCCGATTTTCGGGAGCACGTTTGTCGTAAAACCTGACAGATCATATCATGAAGTAAATAAAGCAGGGGATTGTCACGGCGGAAAACAATGTCGTCAAACAGACCGCTCGGGAAGAGAGCTGTTCATTTCCGCCGTATTCGATACATAGCAGCGTTGAATTGGTGGCGGAGGGCATGGCCGCCAAAATGACGGCTGTCCCGAGGAAAACCGTGTCGGCAACAAAGAAATGAAGTACAAACCAGACGAAGGCGGGACAAAGAATGAGCCGAAAAAGAGAAATCAAATGCAGCTTCGGTTGATTTCGAAATTCGCGAAGGGGTATTTGAGCCAAGGAACCTCCGATCAAAATCATTGCCAAAGGGATCGTGGCATCGCCCAATATCGACAGACCGCCGAACATGATCGCGGGAACATGGAAGGGAAGAAGATAGAGTATCGGAGCCGCCACCGAGGCAATGATCGCCGGTGTCAGCAGCGCTTTTGCTTTAAGTTTTGTTCCCTGTGGCGCGATCATCAATATACCGATGGTGAAGCAGAGGATATTCATCGGCAGATTGAAGATCGCGACGATGAAAACGATCGAGCTTCCGTAAATCGCCGATAAGACCGGGAA
>CACXDX010000021.1 GCA_902766525.1 uncultured Bacillota bacterium
TTTCATCTCATCGTCGAGATCATGGCCAAACACAGCAACGTGATCCTCTGCGATGAAAACATGACGATCCTCGCCGCGATCAAGCCCTACGGCAATGCCGTCTCCCGCTACCGCCGAGTTCTTCCCGGCGAAAGCTATGTGGCGCCGCCGCCGAGCGGCAAGGATAATCCACTGCTCCTGACGGAGGAGGAATTTGCCGACCGTCTGCTCGAAAACGATTTGGACCTCAGCCTCAAGCAGTCCCTGCTCCAAAAGATCGAGGGCATCTCCCCTGCCACCGCGGCGGAGCTGCTCTACCGCAGCGGCATCCCCGCCGACTTCGCGCTGGAGGAAGCCGGCAGCCATGAATTTCGCCGTCTCTTCCGGGAGATCCGTTCTCTCATCGAAGCGGACAGCCGACCGACACTCAGCCGCGGCGGCGGCAAAACGCTGGATTTCTATTTTCAGCCTTTGCGTCATTACGAAGGGGAAGAGATATCATGCTCCGATCTGAACAGCCTCCTCGACGCTTATTTCGGCGCAAAGGAAAAGGAAAACCGCTTCGCCTCGAAAAAGGCGTCGCTGCTGAAAATCGTGAGCCGCTTCAGAGATAAATCATCCCGCACCGTGGCAAAGCAGCGGAAGGAGCTGGCCGCTGCCGTCGGCGGCGAGAAGTACCGCCTTTACGGCGAGGTCCTCAGCGCCAATCTTTATCGCGTCGAGGATCACAGCGAGAGCGTCACTTTGGAAAATTTCTACGAAAACAACAAGCCTTTGACCATCCCCTTAAAAAAAGAGCTGACCGCCTCGGAAAACGCCGGCCGTTATTTCAAACGCTACAATAAGGCCAAACAATCCAAAAACGCCATTCGGGAGCATCTGGAAAGAAACGAAGCGGAACATTCCTATCTGGAAAGCATCTGCTATGAGATCGAAGCCGCCGCCGGCGAAGAGGAACTTTCCGAGATATTTAAGGAACTCAAACAGAGCGGCTACCTTAAGGAAAAGAGAGATAAAAAACGGGAGAAGCAGATAAAACCGCTTTCTCCCATCGAAGTAAGCTGTCTGGGCCATACCGTTCTCATCGGCCGCAACAACCGTCAAAACGATAAGCTGACGCTGCGGACCGCCCAAAAGGACGACCTCTGGCTTCACGCCAAGGACATTCCCGGCAGCCATGTGATCATCCGCCGCGGTGAAAAAGGGGAGATCCCCGAGGAAGTCATTGTCAGGGCCGCCGCCTTCGCCGCCTATCACAGCAAGGCCAAAGACGCGGCCAAAGTCCCCGTGGACTGTACCGAAGTCCGTCACGTCAAAAAGCCCAACGGCGCCCGTCCCGGCATGGTCATCTATTTTGAACAGACCACGATCATGGCCGTCCCCGAAAAGGAAAGGGACGAAAGCGAAAGCGAAGCCGGGAGCACTCCGGATTGAACGATCAAGACAAAAAAGACCTTCTTTCTCCGAAAACGGAGCGAAGAAGGTCTTCTTTTGAAAATGGTCATCTGCCGCGCGAAGGAAAAAAGAGCCGTTTAAAACGGCTCTTTTTTTATGCTTTATTTCAAATTCGCTTTGGCGATATCCACATAGCCTTTGAAGGCTTCGGGATCGTTGACGGCGAGATCCGCCAAAAGTTTGCGGTTGATACCGACGTTGGCGTTGTGCAGACCGTTCATCAGACGGCTGTAGGAGATATCGTTCATTCTCGCGGCGGCGTTGATGCGGGTGATCCACAATTTTCTGAAATCGCCTTTCTTTTTGCGGCGATGGGCAAAGGCATAGGCGCCGGAGCGGATGGTCTGCTGTTTGGCGACGCGATAAAGCTTGGAATAGGAAGCTCTGTAGCCCTTGGCTAATTTTAAAACTCTTTTATGACGGGCATGCTTGGCCATGCCTCTTTTTACTCTGGTCATTTTGCGTTCCTCCCCTTACAGACCTAACATTCTCTTGACTTGTTTCATATTGGCATCGGAGACGAGTGTCCCCTTTCTCAGATTTCTTTTTCTCTTGGCGGATTTCTTGTTCAGAATATGGCTCTTGTAGGCTTTATGTCTCGCCACTTTGCCGGTGCCGGTAACTTTCGTTCTTTTGGCCAGACCGCGATGGGTTTTCATTTTAGGCATTTTCGATTTTCTCCTTTTTTTATTTCTTTTGTTTATCTTTGCGCGCTTTATCTTTTTCGGTTTTGGGGCCGAGAATCATATTCATATTGCGCCCCTCGACTTTCGGTGTTTTTTCGATAACGGAACACTCTTCCAGACACTGCGCCATACGCAAACAGAGTTCTTTGCCGAGATCGGGATGGGTGATCTCACGGCCGCGGAACATGATCGTAACTTTCACTTTGTTGCCGCTTTTGAGGAAACGTTCCCCGTTTTTCGCTTTGGTCTCAAAATCATGATCTTCGATATTCGGACGGAGCTTGACTTCTTTGATTGCGATCACTTTTTGATTCTTCTTCGTTTCCTTTTCGCGTTTCACCTGCTCAAAACGGTATTTCCCGTAATCCATGATTTTGCAGACCGGGGGTTTGGCCTGGGGAGCGATCTCAACCAGATCAAGACCGCGGTCAGCGGAGATCTGCTGGGCCTCTTTGGTGGGAACGATATCCAGCTGCGTGCCGTCGGAATCGATGAGACGCACTTGAGGAACGCGAATTTGTTCGTTGATACGCAATTCTTTAAATATAGCTGTTCACCTCCACGTGATTTTTTGCAAAGAAAAAGCGGATGAACTCCATCCGCGACATCACATAACAATAAGCGCAATGATCCTCTGCGCGTTATGAACCTTACAGCCGCCCTTGGGCGCAAGGTGAGAAGCGGATTGACTTCTTCTTTGTTGAACAGAAAACAGTTTACCACAAAAAACATGGTTTGTCAATGATTTTTTAAAGATATAAAAACATCGGGAAAGTCAGATATTCACTTTCACCGAGCCGGTCGATGGTTTTGTATCCCGGTTCCGCGCGCATCAGCTGAGGAATGCGGTTGACGACGGCGGCGGCGGTATGCCGCAGCGTGTCGGGAGATCGGACCTCAAAGCTCAAAGAGGGTTCCCCCGTCAGCTTCCAGCGGCAGACGTCGTGATCGCCGGCGGTGTAGATCTTGCCGACGCATTCTGCTTCGATGACGCCGCCGAAGACCGTATCGGCCCAAACATGGCTG
Organism: uncultured Bacillota bacterium; assembly: GCA_902766525.1. Lineage (GTDB taxonomy): Bacteria > Bacillota > Dehalobacteriia > UBA7702 > UBA7702 > UBA7702. The sequence goes on from CACXDX010000021.1 coordinate 3,147, forward strand.
CTCATCCCCGTCACCAGCCCTTTGTCGACGCGTTTTTCAAGGGAGACCGAATAGAGCGGTTCGTGATGGACGTAGGGCGTGCAGCGATGCACCGTATTTACGGGGCCCCAGCCCAGCTCCAAACTGAGCAGTTCGATGCTGTTGAGGATATAGGTATAAGCGTCGCTCTTTTGAAAGCGTTCGTTAAATTCTTTCACCGTCAGACCCACGCCGTGATCGGCGGCGAGGGAGGGGCCGTATTCATCGACGTCATAGCGGAGAAAGCCGCTGATGCGGTCGATGCGGCTCATGGAGGCGGCGAAGGTTTTTAGAGAATGGAGCCAGAAGCAGTCCTGAAAACCCGATGCCGTCAGCGTGCAGCGGTGTTCCTTAGCCAGCGCGTCGAGGTAGGAAGCGGTTTCGGGATCGGAGCTAAAGGGGAAGAGCGCCTCCTCGGAGGTGGTGATCGTATCGACGCCCGCTTTTAAGCAGGTTTCCAGAAGCGGCCGCACATCCTTCAGGCGGCTGCCGACGGAAACCACGGCGGCGTCGGGTCTGCTCTCCTCGAGGGCGGCGGCGAGATCGCCGCCGATATGAACGCCGGCGAATTCATTCCCCAAAAGGGCGGGATCGCTGTCGACGGCGGCGCAGACGATGCCGCCGTGCCGACCGACGTATTCGGCGATGAGCTTGCCGGTATTGCCGCAGCCGACGCACAGCACACGGACTTTTCGCACTTCACCGCGACGGTACAAAACGATCTCCCCCTTTCCTTCAAACTGTTTTTATTATAACACAACCGCCTCACAACGTAAAGAACGGGATTCAGCCGTTGCTGCGTTCTTTGATTTCGGCGACGATCTTTTCGATCAGTTCATCCACGGCCATCGTGCCCTGATCGCCCTTGCCGAGACGGCGCACGGAGATGAGGCCGTTTTCCACTTCCTTATCACCGGCCACGAGGATATAGGGGATCTTCTGGGTGACGGCTTCCCTGATCTTATAGCCGACTTTTTCATTGCGGCTGTCCACTTCCACGCGCAGACCGGCAGCCTTCATTTTTTCGGCGACCTCTTCCGCGTAGGGCAGCTGTTTGTCGGTGATGGACATCAGCCGCACCTGCACCGGGCTGAGCCAGGTCGGGAAAGCGCCGGCGAAATGTTCGGTGAGGATGCCGATAAACCGCTCGATGCTGCCGAAGAGCACGCGGTGGATCATGACGGGACGATGCTTTTCACCGTCTTCACCGACGTAGGTCATATCGAATTTTTCCGGCAGCTGAAAGTCGAGCTGGATCGTACCGCACTGCCAGGTTCTGCCGAGACAGTCGGTGAGATGGAAATCGATCTTGGGGCCGTAAAAGGCGCCGTCGCCTTCGTTGACAACGTAATCGAGACCGTCCTCTTCCATGGCCTCTCTCAGCGCCGTGGTGGCGATATCCCAGATCTCATCGCTGCCCATGGCCTTTTCCGGCTTGGTGGAGAGCTCCAGATGATAATCGAAACCGAAGAGGCCGTAGACCTTATCGATGAGGCGGATCACGCCTTTGATCTCCTCTTTGATCTGGGATTCCAGCATGAAGATGTGGGCGTCGTCCTGGGTGAAGCAGCGCACCCGCATCAGCCCGTGAAGAGCGCCGCTCTTTTCGTGGCGATGGACGAGACCCATTTCACCCATGCGGATCGGCAGTTCTCTGTAGCTGTGCAGATTATTCTTGTAGACGAGGATCGCGCCGGGACAGTTCATCGGTTTAACGGCGTAATCGGCGTCGTCGATCTTGGTGAAATACATATTGTCCTTATAATGATCCCAATGGCCGGAACGTTCCCAGAGCTCGCGGTTGAGGATCATCGGCGTGCGGATCTCCTGATAACCGGCTTCGGCGTGGATTTCCCGCCAGAAATTTTCCAGCTCATTGCGGAGGATCATGCCTTTGGGCAGGAAGAAGGGGAAGCCGGGTCCTTCGTCCATGATCGTGAAGAGACCGAGTTCGGCGCCGAGGCGGCGATGGTCGCGCTTTTTCGCTTCTTCCAGCAGGTTGAGATATTCTTCAAGCTGCGCTTTCTTCGGGAAGGAGGTGGCGTAGACGCGCTGCAGCATCTTATTCTTTTCGTCGCCGCGCCAGTAAGCGCCGGCGATGGACATCACCTTAAAGGCCTTGATCTTTTCGGTGGAGGGCAGATGGGGCCCGGCGCAGAGATCGAGGAAATCCCCCTGACGGTAGGTGCTGATCTCGGCGTCTTCGGGCAGATCGTTGATGAGTTCCACCTTGTATTTTTCGCCCCGTTCCTCAAAATAGCGGAGCGCCTCTTCGCGGCTGATCACCGATTTTTCAAAGACGCTCTTCTTCGCGGCGAGGCGGGCCATTTCCTTTTCGATGGCCTCGAAATCGTCTTCGCTGAAGACGTGTTCCGAATCGAAATCATAGTAAAATCCGTCTTTGATGGCGGGACCGATCCCGAATTTGGTGCCGGGGAAGAGACTCTGCACGGCTTCGGCCAGCAGATGGGAGCTGCTGTGGCGGAAGACTCTTTTGCCTTCTTCATCATCCCAGGTAAGGATCTTCAAAGCGACGTCGTGATCGAGAACGGTGGTGAGGTCCTTCACCTTGCCGTCCACTTCACCGGCGAGGGCGTTCTTCGCCAGCTTATGACTGATGCTGTCGGCGACGTCGGCGATGGTCACGGCCCGATCGTAAACGCGGCTGCCGCCGTCGGGAAAAGTTACGGTAATACTCATTTTTTCTACCTCCGATCAAAATACAAAATAAAAAAGCGCCTCGCTCCATAGAGACGAGACGACCCGCGGTTCCACTCTGCTTAAAGAGCCCAAGCTCTTTCCCTTTTTCGCCGGTAACGACGGCGCTGCGTCTTCCCATACTGCCTTCCGGGAAGCGGCTCCAAAGCGGTTTTCTCCCTCGGTCCGACAACGCCTCGCAGCAAACGGCGTCTCTCTGCGGACGGTATCCGAAGGATACTCTCTTTTTCACAGCATTTGATGATATTTTACACCCGAAAGACGAATCTTGTCAAGCATACCGCCGAAAAAAAATCATAGCCTTTAGCGAGGTGAACCGTTGATGACCTTTTTTTCCATTTCCTCGCAAACGCTGCGCGCCGCCGTCATCGGCCTGATCCTGATCGCGATGATCGCCGCCGCCGCCGCTGCCGCGCAGATCCACAAAAACCGCGTCAGCGAAAAAGAAGACTTCTTTTTCAACGCCTTAAACGATGTCGCCGCCTGGCAGAGCTACCGCTACTGTCTCGACGCGGACCTGCTTTTAAGCAACAACAAAAGAGCGAAAACGGCGCTCCGCGGCGAAGTCAGCGGAGAAGACCTGCGTGTTTTCGGCAAGCTCCTCGACACCGAGTTCGACACCGCCGTCATCGGCGGCGAACGTCTGGTTTACGATAAAAAGCGCAGAGAGTGGCTGTCCCTGGAGGACAGTCCCGTGCCCGACACGCCCCTGCTCAAAAGTCTCGTCTATCCCGCCTTCCAGCTCGCTTTTGAGGATACGGTCTGCGTGCGCCCGCTGGGGAGGATCAAAAATAAAAGCGGCAAATGCATGCGCTTTTCCGTCGTGCCGCGGGAGGGCTATCACATCGCCGACGCCTATCTCGAGGACATTTCCCTCATCGTCGACGTCGACATCAAAAGCGGCCGCGTCGCCGCGGCGACGCTGAGGGCGAAAGCGAAAACGCCCCGGGAAAACGATCTGACCGTGAAAATGCGTTTCTTCGACGTCAATGAGGAGATCATCGTCGATCCCCGCTGAGCGGAAGTCTTTTCAAACGGTGAACGAACGAAGGATTCCGGGAGAAAATCCCGTGATTTCCGCTATTGACTTTTCGTCATTTTATGATAAAATATTCTTGCATTATCGTAAGAAGGAGAACACCCGGATTGGAAGCAACGAGTCGCCACGTGCTGGCAGAATTCTACGGCAGTCCCGCAGAAATCCTCAATAACGTCAAGATCATCGAAAAAGAGATCTGCAGAGCGGCTCTGGCCGCCGGCGCCGAGATCCGGGAGGTGGTTTTTCACAAGTTCGCCCCCCAGGGAGTCAGCGGCGTGCTGATCATCTCCGAGAGCCACATCTCGATCCACACCTGGCCGGAGCTGAACTACGCTTCCGTCGACGTCTATACCTGCGGTACGACGGTGGATCCCTGGGACGCCGTGCGCAGCCTCAAAGAAAACCTGCAAGCGGAAAAAGCCGAAGGCATCGAAGTGCTCCGCGGCGACGGCATCCCTCACAAAACCAAAGAAGAAATCATATAACGGGTCTTCTCAAAAAAAAGAGCGGACCTGTTTTTTTTTATCTCATTTTATGGTAAACTAACATTATGAAGGATTTATTTGTCAAAACACAAATCCATAATGAGATCGGAGAGATCCCGGATTTTCCCGCGGAGAAAGTAAACGCGCTTTGGCGGAAAACGCCGCCGGACAGCAAGGATATCGTTTGCGACCTCTTTCTTCTGCCCTTTGAGGGCCGCTTCGGCAAAGCGGAGATCGATTACGCCAAAAGTACGACGCTGTTCTTTCTCTCCCTGCTGATCCGGGATGAAATCAAAGACGGTGCCGTCTTCAGCGAAAAGGAAGCGGTGCTCTACGGCGACTATCTCTTTACCTTGGCCGTTGCCGCCCTGCCCGAAGGGGAAAACGGCAAAGACGCCCTGCCTCTGCTGGAAACGATCAAGACCCGGCTGGAAAAAAGCGTCGCTCACAAAAAAGAGGGCTACCGCGAAGAAACCGCCGCCGCCGATTGGGGCGAAACGACCCGCAGCCTCGCGCTGAAAGCCGCCGAAAAAGCCGAACGCGGTGAAGGGGAAAAAGCGGCCTACGCCGCTCTCGGCACCGCTCTCGGCGCGCTCTGGGGCGCGCTCTACGAGACCGGCTCGGCCTCGTCTTCCCTTTACAGCGAAGTCGAAGATAAAGCCGCGGCCTGCCCTTTCGGCGCGGAACTTGCGGCCTATGCCGAAAAATGGAGAGATCAACGGTGAACATCAAAAGATCCTCTCTGCCCGCTTTCTACCGTGAGATCGGCGGAGACCTTCAAAAAACAGAAGAAAGACTGCTTGAAATGGCCGTTTCGGACAACGAAGAACTGCAGGAGGCCGCTTTGAAGCTGATCAACAGCGGCGGCAAGAGACTGCGCCCCGCTCTGGTGCTGCTGGCGGGGAAATGCGGCAGCGTTGAGAAAAACAAAGACAAGCTGATCGACGCCGCCGCAGCCATCGAACTGATCCACACCGCCAGCCTCATCCACGACGACATTGTCGATGAGACGCCGCTGCGGCGGGGGCAGCCGACGCTGAATCACCTCTACGGCGCGGAAACGGCGGTCTACTGCGGCGATTTGCTGCTGCTGAAGGCCGTCATCGCGATCGCCGCCTGCGGCGACAAAGAAGTTTACAAAGCCGTCAACGACACCGCGAACGAAATGTGCCGGGGGGAATTTCTCCAATCCCGGGCCGCGAAAACGGCGGATATCGGCAATGAGGAATATCTGACCGTCATCCGCCGCAAAACGGCGAATCTGATGGCCTGCGCCTGTAAGATCGGTGCTCTCATCGCCGGAGCCGGGCCAAAGACCGTCGCCGCCCTCTCCCGCTTCGGAGAAAATCTCGGCCTCGCCTTTCAGATCACCGACGATATCCTCGACTACATCGCCGATGACAGCGTTTTCGGCAAGCGCGTCGGCAGCGACCTGCGGGAAGGGCTGGCCACCATGCCGCTGATCTGCGCTTATGAGCGGAGCGGCGAAAAAGAGATGCTGCGCCGTCTCTTTCGCCTGAGCCGCACATCGGAAAAGGCCGCCGCGGAACTGCTGGCCATCGTCAATCGCGACGAGGGCTGCCAGAGAGCGACGGAAATCGCCCTGAGCTACGTCAAAGAGGCCAAAGCGGCACTGGCGGATATCGAAAACGAAGAAGTCCGCCGCTGCTTTTTTGAGATCGCCGACGCCGTCAGCGAGCGCCGCAGATAAGGAGAGGAAAGATGAAACGACCCGCGAAAATCGGTCTCGCCGTGATCCTCGCTTTCTGGCTCGTCATCATCGTCCTGCTGATCTTCGCCGCCAACCGTCCCGCCCACGTCGAAAGCGGCGATCGGCGCTGCGATCATCCCGACGACGGCTACAGCTACCTGCTCAAGAGCGGCTGGGAAACGAGAGCGTGCGAAGAAAAGCGTCTGCTGCTCAGCAATGAAACATACGACGCCGCCGTCGTCTTTCTCCTGGAAACCGGCGGCTACGAATACAAATCCGGCGCCGCCGTCGCCAAGATGCTGGTGAAAGCCATGAGCGAAGAATACGGCGACGCGGTGCGCTTCGACGAAAACAGTCCCGCCGTCGCCGACAGTATTTACGAAGGCATCCGTTTCGGCGGCAGCATCAACGGGGATGAAGCGCTCTTCTTCGTCTTTCACCCCGACGTCGGTCTGCGCCTCTACGCCGTCTGCGTCTATGATGAGGCCGTTCCCGAAAAGATCAAAAAGGAGGCCGAGGCGATGGCCGTCTCGGCGGAATTTGACGATGTCGGCGCCGTCTACGCAAAATATATGAGCGAAACGAAGGAGACAAAAGAAACAAAAGAAACGGAAGAATAAAAAAATCCCCCAAAGGGGAGAAACGAACAAAGCATATTCCTCGGGAAACGGGAACAGCCGCGGTTAAAAACCGCGGCTGTTTTTTTATTCGGTTATTGTTTCACACACTTCAGAATTTGCCGCTGTGTCCCGAGAATCCGCCGCCGCCGATGGTGGTACCGCCGCCGTGGCTGTTGTCGGATTGGGGAATCGGGGCAATGACTTCGGTGATATGGGAAAACTGATCGTCACGGGCGGAAAAATTCAAGCTGTCGGTCATCAGGTAATCCGCGGCGGCCGTGCCCTTGATCGCCGTTTTCATCGATTTTTTCAGCGTGGAGCAGATCAAAAAGGCGAAGATCAGCGGCAGGAAGATGACGATGGCCAGCCTGATCAGAAAGCTGCCGATCCCCGAGGAGCCGCTGTTCACGTCATAGGGGTTGCCGGCCTCCTGCAGAGACAGATATTTTCCGGAAACTTCCACGTAGTCGCTGAAACCGGCGAAATAATCATCCTCGGCGAAATCATCGAGAAACTCATCGGCCAGCTTTTCCTTGCCGTAATCGGTAAAGGCGGCGTTGCCCTTATCACCGTGGGCAATGAGGCTGTAGTCGCGGTCGTCCATGCTGAGCAGCAGGAAAACACCGTCGGCCGTATCGCCGTAACCGAAACCGTTGTCCGTAAAGATCTTCGTCGCGGCCTCGTAAACGCCGGCGCTGTCGTAGTCGCGGTAATCGGCGACGATCATCCCGTAGATGCCGCAACCATGTTCTTCGGAAAGGCGCGCCGCGGCTTCATTGAGTTCATTGAGCTCGCTTTCATCGAGGAGTCCCAATTCATCGACGAAAAAGGCCGTCTGCGCAGACGTCGTATCCGCCGCTTCCAGAACGGAACCGAGGATGTTGTCGACGACATCGGCGTAAGCGGTCAAGCCCTGTTCACAGATGGCCTGATCCGCCGCGAGATCGCCGCTCCAGGCCGAAGGCGTGAAGTAAATATCCAGAGCCGTGCGCAGCGTATCGCGGTATTCCTCATTGAAGAGGGAGGCGGCGTCGCCGCCGAAGCAGAGGCTGTAACCCTTGCAGGTCAGCCCGGTGCCGTCCTCGGCGAGCAGCAGCATGAGCAAAATACCATCGTCGCCGTCGCCGTAGCCGTATTCGTATTTATCGTAAAAAACTTCGGCGTAATCGTCGAGGCTGTAGCCTTCGCTGTCCTTGACGATATCGACTCTCGTCTCGATGGCGTAACGGTCGGAGACGTCTTTGAGCGCGGTATCGCTGAGAGAAGTCATCAGCGCGGCGTCGAATTTGTCGGTACCGTCGTAGATCAGGCCGTAATCCCGAAAGGCGAGGACCGGGGAAACGGCAAAGACGAGAAGAAGCAAACCGCAGCAAAGAGCGAGAAGAAATCGTTTCACTGTCTTCACCTCCCCTTACATCAAAAACAGAGCCAGCACCGCCATGAGCGGCAAGGCAATGGCGGCAAAGGTCAGCCAGTATTTTTTGGTATCCACGGGCAGATCGCCGATGAACTTCCCGGTCTGTCCGTTCATGGCGAAAAGATAAACCTGATCCCGCCATTTCGTCGTCAGCAGCCAAACCGGCAGCATGGCATATTTGGGCTCGGCCCGGTCCATGGTGACCCGCTGAGATACCGGCGTACAGCTCTGATAACCGGCGGCGGCATCCTCCCGGATCATGTTGAAGGCGGTATTCTTGGCTCTGGCGTCGGCGCGAACGGCGCACTGCTCAACGTCGACGTCGTACTTATCCGCGAGAAAGCCGGGCATATAGGCGGTGGAAAAAGGTTTGATCTCCGAGTAATCGAAGGGCTCGATGGCGTCCATCATCTCATCGGGCATCTTGCTGGAAGCGTCGGCGGGAATACCGTTGAAATCCATGCTGCCGACGCGGTGCACATTGTAATGTTCCGTGGTGGTGACGATATTCTTTTTATCGGTGACGGAGAAGGTCCGCGTCGCCTCAAAGAGGACGTCGGCGGAGACGGTACCGTCAAAGAGCCAGAAAGGCACGTAAATGCCTTGGATCTCCTCAAGGTGGTTCTGATCCGTAAAAGATCGGGGCAGGAAAAACTTGCCCTTGTAGTGATTTTTCAAAGCGGCGACGGCCTGATTCTTATCGACTTTGAAGGGGATCACGTAATCGGGTCTCAGCGTGCCGCTGAACTGACCCGGCACAATGGTGGGATTACCGCAATAAGGGCAGCTCGTCGCCGCCGTATTTTCATCACAGATCAGTTCCGCGCCGCAGGAGGGGCAGGAATAGATCTTCATCTTTTTGCCGTCTTCACCCCAATTATCTTCCAGGGAAGTAAAATCCCAGCCCTCTTTTTTGAGATCCTCGGCGGTAGCGGCGGCCGCGACTTCCTCGGCATCGGCTTTCTCCTTGGCGGCGGCGGCTTTGGCTTCGGCCTCGGCCATCATCGCCTCGATCTCGCCGACCTCAAAGGTACTGCCGCAGTAGTCGCATTCCAGCTTGCCCGATTTCTCCGCAAAACGGAGGGGGCCGGTACAGGCGGGACACTTGTAATTTGTTACCTGATCCGTCATGCTGTCGGTGCCTCCTTCTTTGTCGGGATCATTCTCCGCTTTCCGCGGCGGCGTCACCGCGTTCAAAGGTGAAATTCATACCCATGCCCATGAGATCAACGACGATGACGCCGTTGTCGATGGTGCCCTGGCTGGTTTCACCGTCGATTTCAAGAGTGAGCGTCTTATCTTCGGCAGCTTCCCATTTCAAACCGAAATCCTGGTTTTCCATGGTGATCGTGCCCTTGCCGCCGCTTTTCAGCTCGAGGGTAACGCCGTCGGGATAGACTTCGTTGATATCCAGCGAAATACCGCTCATTTCCACGGAAACACATTCATAGACGCCGGCGTTGGGATCATCGGGGGCGCTGCCGCAGGCGGCGGCGGTCAGTAAAAGACATAAACATAATAACAGAGCAACACTCTTTTTCATTTTTTTACCTCCTGTTTTTTAAATCATTTCCGTTCCCGGGCGGAATTTCCCGATCGCTTCGGAAAGAAAAGGATCATTGGACATCTCCGTCGTCAAAGGGGTCACCGCATTCGGGACAGAATTTCGGGGGGTTGGCGGGATCACTCGGTTCCCAGCCGCATTTGTCGCATTTGTACTGAGGGACGCCGGCGGGCTTGGCTTTGCCGCATTCGGCGCAGAATTTTCCTTTGTTCACGGCGCCGCATTCGCAGGTCCAGCCGTCAACGGGTTTGGCCGCGCCGCATTCGGGACAGAATTTCCCCGTGGCGGTCGCCCCGCATTTGCAGGTCCAACTGTCGGCGGCGGGCTGAGGTTCGGGCTTTTTGGCGCCGCACTGGGGACAGAAATTGCCGTTGACCGTCGCGCCGCAGCTGCACTTCCAGCCTTCTCCTCCGGCCTGCCGGTCCATTTGATAGAGATTGTTGGCGTTCATGCCGCCGGCCGCACCGGCCATATTCATGCCCATGAAGGCCATGGCGGCGCCGGCGCCTTCGTTGGCAGCGGCGTTCTGCATCGCCTGCGCCTGAGAGCCGACGAGATGAGCGGCGGCCATGTTGGGATCGCGGAAAGCAGCGTTGCGCTGGAGTTCCTTGATCATCTTTTCGTCTTCTTCGCTTGCCTTCACGCTGGAGACCCCGAAGGAGACGATCTCGATACCGCGCAGATCACGCCATTTTTCCGAGAGCTCTTCATTGAGAGCGTCGGCCAGCTCCATGGTGTGGGCAGGCAATTCACTGTAGCGGACGCCCATCGCCGAGATCTTGGCGAAGGCCGGCTGCAGGGCGGTAAGGAGTTCGGTCTTAAGCTGACTGTCGATCTCATCACGGCTGTAGGAAGATTCGACGTTGCCGCAGATATTGGTATAGAAAAGGATCGGGTTGCTCAGATGATAGCTGTATTCACCAAAGCAGCGAATGGCGATATCGACGTCGAGGCCGACACGGGTATCGACGATGCGGAAGGGCACCGGCGAGGGCGTGCCGTACTTATTGCCGATCAGCTCTTTGATATTGAAATAATAGACACGCTGATCTTTGGGGGGTTCGCCGCCATAGGTAAAACGCTTGCCGATATTCTTAAAGACTTCTTTGATGCTTTCGCCGAGGGAACCGCTGAAGATCGAGGGTTCCGTCGACATATCATAGGTGTATTCACCGGGCTCGGCGCAAACGTCAACGACTTTGCCCTGTTCGACGATGAGCATGCACTGCCCGTCGGCGACGGCGATAACGGAGCCGTTGCTGATGATGTTATCGCTGCCCTTGGTATTGCTGGAGCGTCCGGAGGCCCGTTTCCGGCCTTTCACGACCAGAATATCCTTGGGGATCGCCTCACAATAAAAGTACTCTTTCCACTGGTCGGCGAGAACGCCGCCGGCAGCACCGACTGCCGCTTTGATAAGACCCATAGTTATACTCCTTTCGTTTGGGTTCTTGCCTCTTTCAATCAGAGGGTGCACAGTTATTTTGTCAAATTTCGGGGAAATATCCTACCCTTTTTTATTTTATCATGTTTTGCTGATGATTGCACGCAAAATTTCAGCGCCGCGCGAAATAATTTCCGCCGCCGTCAAAAAGAACGATCCGCCGCCGTTTCCTGCCCTTATCCCAAAAACTGACATTATTTCCCGATTTTTTGCCGCATAAGCGGGCAGGGCTCAAACCATATTAAAAACAGAGCCTGTGAACGGAGGAATCAGTATGGTCAATCGGAAAGTGGAACTCTGCGGCGTAGACACCTCAAAGCTGCCTGTTTTAAGCAATGAGGTCATGCGAAAACTGTTCGCCCGCGCCCAAAACGGCGACAAGGAGGCCAGAGAAACCATCATCAACGGCAATCTCCGCCTCGTCCTCAGCGTCATTCAGCGTTTCGCGAGCCGCGGCGACAACCCCGACGATCTCTTTCAGGTGGGCTGCGTGGGTCTGATCAAGGCCGCGGATCACTTCGATCTCAGCCAAAACGTGCGCTTTTCCACCTACGCGGTGCCGATGATCATCGGCGAGGTGCGCCGCTACCTGAGAGACAACAACGCCCTCAGAGTCAGCCGTTCTCTCCGGGATATCGCCTACAAGGCGCTGCAGGCCAAAGAAGCCTTCATCAATGAACACGCCCGGGAGCCGAAGATCTCGGAGATCGCCAAAGCGCTGGACTTGCCCGAAGAGACCGTCACCTACGCCATGGACGCCATTCAGGACCCGGTCTCCCTCTACGAACCCGTCTATCACGACGGCGGCGATCCCCTGCTGGTCATGGACCAGATCGGTGACGAAAAAAACAGCGACAAACGCTGGCTTGAGCGCGTCGCCGTCAGCGAAGCCTTAAAGAAGATCGCCCCCAGAGAAAACAAGATCATCAAGATGCGTTTCTTTCAGGGCCGCACCCAGATGGAGGTCGCCTCGGAAATCGGCATTTCCCAGGCTCAGGTCTCCCGTTTGGAAAAAAACGCCCTGCTGCATCTCAGAAAATATATTTGAAAAGGAGCTTTTATCTTTGCCCGATACGATCAAAAAGCTGCCCCTCATCCTGCTGCTCCTCGCCGCCGTGCTCATCGGCGCCGCCGTCAACACCGAAGCCCCGGCGACACCCTCGCCCCTGCGCTTCCACGTCATCGCCGCCGGCGACGGCGCCTTCGACCAAACGGTCAAGCTCAAAGTCAGAGACGCGGTTTTGACCATGCTCACACCGGAGCTGAGATCTTGCGACAGCCCGCGGGAGGCGGAAAAAGTTGCCATAAGGAAAAAGGAAGAGATCGAAGCCGCCGCCGCGAAGGTGCTCGAAGCTTATCATGTCGACTACGGCGCCAAGGTGGAGATCGGCGAAAGCGTCTTTCCCACCAAAAGCTACGGCGATATCACCTTGAGCGCCGGCCGCTATCGCGCCGTCCGCGTCATTTTAGGCGAAGGAGAAGGCAAAAACTGGTGGTGCGTTTTGTATCCGCCCCTCTGCTTCGTTGAACTCAACGACGACGTCGCCGTTGCCGTCCGCAGTGAGGGCCAACCGAAAGAAAAAGGCGATATCCTCGGCGTCAACGCTTCACCGGCGGAGACGAAGATCCGCTTTAAGTTGGCGGAGCTGCTGCCCTAAACACATCTCTTCAAAAAAAACTTTCTCCGCCTCAAAGCTTTCGCCTCGGGGCGGAGAACATAAAAAAAGAACGGCCGCTTCGGCGGCCGTTCTCTTATTTTTCGAAAA
>CACXDX010000022.1 GCA_902766525.1 uncultured Bacillota bacterium
CCGAGCAGAGTTGAACTGCTGACCTCATCCTTACCAAGGATGCGCTCTACCTACTGAGCTACGGTGGCATTCAGCTTGATTATCATAGCATATAACCGAGCTGTTGTCAATTGCTTTTTACATTTTTTCCACAAGACGCAGGATCATTGCCGCAACTTCGGCCCGGGTAACCGAGCCTGTCGGATCCGCCATATTGCCGCTTTTCCCGTAAATCAGCCCGACACGTTGAGCCGTAGCGAAATCTGCTTTTGCCCAAGAGGCGATTTTGTTGCTGTCTTTGAAGGTAACTGCCGGTTCGGTCGCTTTTAAATCAAGGTTCAAATAGTCTCTGGCAAAACGAACCAGCACGGCACAGATTTCCTGGCGTTGGATAGGGGCGTAAGGACGAAAGCTGTTGTCATTGCCGACCATGATGTCGTTAACGGCAGCCCAGTAGACGCGTTCGGCATACCATTTGCCGTCTTCAACATCGACGAAGGGAACGGCGCCGAGATATTCGGAAAATTCGATGTCCACGGCGTCATCGTCGGCAGCGCCGCCACCGCTGAGCAGAATGCGCGCCATCACGTTGGCGAACTGAGCTCGGGTCATCTTATCATCCGGCGCGAATTTCGTTTTGGAGACGCCGGCGAAGATTTTCATATCCGTTACCTTATGGATATCTTCGTAATACCATTTGGTTTTGCTCAGATCCGTATAAGGACAATTGATCCATACAACGACATTGAGCGAGGAAACATTGCTGTTATCCTTGCCGGAGGCAACGGCGATGGCTTTCACCGTTGTATTTTTGGAAACGGTGAACGGGCCGGTATATTTTGTGCTGGACGTTGTCGGGGTGCTTCCGTTTGTGGTATAATAGATCGTCGCGCCCGATGTGGCGCAAGAGATCGAAATCTTTTCACCGTTGGCGACACTTGCCGCGGAAATTTTCGGGGTGGCGGTTTGGGTATAGATGGTATCCCCTTCCCAGACCGGGCCGGAATAGCTGAAAATCACGGCACGCTGAATCGTAGAATAATCCCTGTAAAGATGGCCGGTCTTTGAACGATAACCGGGATCGCAGACCACAACGTCATTGCCGTTAACGGAATCCACGGCGACCCAGTGGGTATTGCCGGTGCTGGGATTGTGAACGCAGACGGTAATGTAACGGCCGAGATTGCGGTGGCCGGCGAGAGATGCTGCCTGACCGCTTTGACCGAGACCGGCAAAACTGCTTCCGTCACTGCGCGTATCTTTGAAAACACTGAATTTCTTATTTGTGGCCGGATATATTCCGGACCAGACAACACCGCCGCCGGAGGTGAGGCCGCCGTTGGCGCTGAGTCTTTTAACGAAAACACCGGGATCGAAATTCCCTTTCACATAGGCGTCTTTTTCCGCGCCGCTGCCGACGAGGAGGATGCTGATGGAGGTGACGAGGCAGCCGCTGCGGGCAATGGTGGAGGAACCGAGAGCATTACTGCCCCAGCGGGGATCGCTCTGCTTCCAATCTTTATATTCGCCGGCGGGAAGAGCTTTGGTCGTTGCCGAAGTGCTTGCGGCGGAAAGCGTCGCGCCGCCGTCCATGACGATCTCGTCGGCGACATTGATTTCATCGCTGAGAACGGTAAAGACAGCGCCTTCGGTTTCATCCGCCGAGGCTTCGCTGCCGCTTTCCAAAGAATAGAATTCATTGTCATCTTGGAAATAGAGATCGTCGCTGTAGACGATGTTTTTGGCGCCGTCGGCGATTCTTTCGGCGTTGTCACTGCCGAGAGGCAGCCGGTAGACGCCGCTTTTGCCGTCGGAGTAATAGACATTGCCGTCGCCGTAGTCAAAATAGAGCACATTTTGAGCCAATAGGCTGCTTGCTGCGAGGGAGTTGTCGTAGAAGAAAAGATCGCTGTCTCCTTCCAGTGTATAAATGTAGCCGTTTTCAACGGGGACGAAGTCACGGATATTGCTGCCGTAGAGCTTTTCCGCTGCCTGGCTGTTTGAAGCGAGGCGGCAGACGGCGCGATCGGAGACGAAGAGGATATCGTCGTCCAATACGTAGACTTCTTTGATGCCTTTGTCAATGGGGACACTCAGCAGTGTTGTCAGTTCGCCGGTAGCCACATCGTAGCAGCGGAGTTCTGTTTCTTCGGTATCGCCGTTTACGGAGGTGTAGTAAATCAAGCTGCCGACGGCGTTGAGATAACGCGCATTATTATCATCGGCGATATAGGTCTCGTTTTCCGTTTGGACGGTTAACGCGCAGTAATTGTCTAGATCGATCCAAGCTGAGAAACCTTCACCTTCAACGGCATAACCGCCGTTGAGAATGTTTCCGGTTGCCGTGCCGTTTACCGCCGCCGCGGAGATCCCGAAGGAAAAGACCATCAGGAATAATAAGACCGTTACCCCCAAAAAAGCTCCTCGGGATAACAGCCGATTGCGGCGTTGGATACGTTCGCTGGTCATGATAAAAACCTACTTTCTTTTTTATGGAAGATAGAGTAGTTGGTTCTTTTTGGTATTATATCACAAAATCCCTGCTTTGGCAAGGTATGACTCGAAAATTCACAATTCCGACACATTAGAGAGAAGGTGAAAAAGACATTTTTCTTTGTCGAAAATTGTAAAACAGGAGTATAAAACAGATTTTTATGTCGTTAAAAAAGTCTTAAAAATGTATGAAAAAACGAAGAAAAAATGAGAAAAGAACGAGGGAAAAGAGAAAAATCGAAGAGGAAACAGTGTTTTTTTCAAAGGGGAAGCGTGAACCTGTGTAAAAGAGTGTTTGCCGGAAAGATCAATCGCGAGATCAATGAAAAATGCATTTGAATAAGAAGGCTCTTGTTTTTTTCTTCGGAGGGTGTTATAATAATAGCCACGGAAACGGAGGCATAGCTCAGCCGGTTAGAGTACCTGCCTCACATGCAGGGGGTCGCTGGTTCGAGTCCAGCTGTCTCCACCAAAAAAGTCCCGCTCTAAAGAGGTTTTGAACCTTTGAGGAGCGAGGACTTTTTCTTTTTCTTATGATTGGCGTCAATCGACGTAAAATTCTTCCAGTGTATCGAGGCAGAGACAGCC
The DNA here is from genome assembly GCA_902766525.1 of uncultured Bacillota bacterium. Classification (GTDB taxonomy): domain Bacteria; phylum Bacillota; class Dehalobacteriia; order UBA7702; family UBA7702; genus UBA7702. The sequence goes on from CACXDX010000022.1 coordinate 3,061, forward strand.
GAGGCGTCCGTCGTAAAAAACGGCGCCGCAGTCGATGGCAAAGTGATTGTTCTCCCGGAATATGCGCCCGGCATAGACTTCATCAATGAGCATCGTCGGTGTGTGACCGGTGACGCAGAGCATTTCCCGGTGGTAGCGGCGATTGTAATCGGGACGTCCCCAGATCAAATCTTCATAGGCGGCTTTATTGATATCAATATCGGGAACATATTCCGGCAGAGAATGAGAAAGGTGGAAGCGGTGTTCACCGACGCAAAGCTCTTCGCGGAGGGAAAAGCTTTCAATATAATCAATGATCTGCCGCTGTGTTTCGGCGGAAAGGGTGCGGAAGGCAATTTTCGTCGTCTCGCCGCCGTTGTACATCCAAAGGCGGTGATCGTCGGGGTCGCCGATCGCATGACCGGCGACGATGGCGCGCATGACCGGCAGAGCCATATCTTCGTGGTTGCCGATGAGCGGTTTGATGTTGGGGCGCTTCATCATATCGAGAAGAATATCAATGCCGTAAAGTCCCCGGTCAATGACGTCGCCGAGGATATAAAGGGTATCCTCTTCTTTGAGATCGATCTTTTCCAGCATTTCCAGATAGTCGCTGAAGCAGCCGTGAAGATCCGACATGGCATAGATCATGTTTCCCCTCCTTTCTTCTTCGCTGATCTCATCATATCATGTTCCGTGTTCCGTTTCAAGGCCATCCCCTCGGTTTGACAAATCCGGTATCGGTCGCTAAAATGAAGGGAAAACAGAACGTAAAGGGGAAGCGATCGCAATGGAAGGGAAAACTACGCTGCGGCCTGCAGTTTTGGAAGAC
>CACXDX010000023.1 GCA_902766525.1 uncultured Bacillota bacterium
AACTCGATCGTATTCTTAAGGATATCATCGATGTCATTCAAGCGCAATTAAACGGATAAAGCAGGAAAAAGCGGGAAGATATAGAAATATACGAAATCAGAGAATCTTCGCAAAGTGTGAAAGGAGTTGATCAATATGTGCGGAATCGCCGGCTATATCGGTGAAAAACAAGCTCTGCCGTTTCTGATCAGCGGATTAAAAAAACTGGAATATCGCGGCTACGATTCGGCGGGTATCGCCATTTATAATGAAGGCCGTATCGAAGTGCGCCGACAGGTCGGAAAGATCGCCGAATTGGAGCGTTCCATTCGGGGACAGGTTATTGAAGGAACTCAGGGCATTGCTCATACCCGCTGGGCTACGCACGGTATGCCTTCCAATCGTAATTCTCATCCTCATCGTGACAGCGACGGTCATATCGCCGTTGTCCACAACGGGATCATCGAAAATTATTTGGAACTTCGCAATGAACTGGAAGATAAGGGCTATACGTTCACTTCCGAAACCGATACGGAAGTTGTACCCAATCTTATCGCCGAGTATTTTGAAGGGAATCTGTTGGAAGCCGTGGAAAAGGCCAAAGCCCGGCTGCGCGGTTCCTATGCGGCGGTTTGCATGAGTCAGCAGGATCCCGATTATCTGGTCGGCATCCGTCAGGACAGCCCCCTTATTGTCGGTTACGGCAAGGACGGAAATTATTTTGCATCGGATATTCCCGCCCTTATCGGTCATGTGGATCGATATACGGTATTGAAAAACGGTGAAACCGCCGTGATCGACAGAGACGGTGTCACGATTTATGTTGACGGCAAAGCGGTGGAACCGGAAGTCATGGAATTGACGATGGATATCGATGCCGCGGAAAAAGGCGGCTATGATCATTTCATGCTGAAAGAGATCATCGAGCAGCCGAGGGCATTGAAGGAATGTCTCAGCGGACGTATTGCCTACGGCAAACGCGTGATCGATCTCGGCGAATTAAAGCTTGACGCCGCGAAAGCGGAAAAGATCAATAAAATCGTTATGGTTGCCTGCGGCACAGCTTACCATGCCTGTTATGTCGGACGCTATGTCTATGAAAAATTATTGCGTATTCCCGTGGAAGTGGAGATCGCCTCGGAATTCCGTTATCGTGATCCGATTTTGGATGAGCATACCCTGACCATTGTCGTATCACAAAGCGGTGAAACCGCCGATACGCTGGCGGCCCTGGCTGAAGCCAAGCGAAAGGGCAGCCATATTTTGGCCATCACCAATGTCTGGGAAAGCTCCATAGCCCGTGAAGCTCATGATGTGATCTATACCCGAGCCGGCATTGAGATCGCCGTCGCTTCCACGAAGGCTTACACAACGCAGATCCTCGCTATTTATCTCTTCGGTCTTTATATGGCCGAACTGAAGGGGAAGATGATCCGTCGGGAGATCCAAACGATCATCAATGAATTATATCGCCTTCCCGAAAAGGTGCAGCAGATCATCGATGATAATCTTGATATCATCAAGGAAATGGCTGATGAAATCGCCGAATTTGAAGATGCCTTTTTCATCGGCCGCGATTTGGACTATGTTGTTGCCCGTGAAGGCGCTTTGAAACTGAAGGAAATTTCCTATATTCACGCCGAAGCTTATGCCGCAGGGGAATTGAAGCATGGGACTTTGGCGCTGATCGTCGATCGCGTTCCCGTGATCTGTCTTTGTACTCAGAGAAATCTTGAAGAGAAGATGGTCAGCAATATCAAGGAAGCACAAACCAGAAACGGACAGATCTTCTCGATCTGCTTCGAAGGAGATACTCTCGTTCCCGCCGTTTCCGAACACGTTTGTTATTTGCCCAAAACCCTGGATTTGCTGGCGCCGATTCTTACGGTGATCCCGCTGCAGCTGATTGCGTACTACGCTTCGGTCAAACGCGGTGCCGACGTGGATAAACCGAGAAATCTGGCTAAAAGTGTTACGGTGGAATAAAAGATAAAATCAAAAGGTAAAAAAGCGCGATGAGTTTTCATCGCGTTTTTTGTTGCCGGTGTGAGCGGTAAACGATAAGCGAGGAAAGGAGATTGAGAAAATAAAGAATGTGTGATATACTGATAAACACGTGATTCCGTAAACAACGCGGCCGGAAGCGGAATTGAAAGAAGCCTCGTTTTTACGGATTTTCTGAAAGAAAGGGACATCGTCCGCATGGATATTCAGCTTTCCGATCATTTTAATTACAGTCGAATATTACGCTTTACGCTGCCTTCCATCGCGATGATGCTGTTCTCTTCGCTTTACGTTATCGTCGACGGGCTTTTTGTCTCCAATATCGTGGGCAGTGACGCTCTCGCTTCGGTGAATATCGTCATGCCCGCCGTTTATGTGATCGGCGCTTTCGGTTTTATGCTGGGCATGGGCGGCAACGCTCAGGTGGCGAAAACCCTGGGCGAAGGAAAACGCCGCAAGGCGGATCAGTATTTTACCCTGATTATTCTTACCATCCTGATTCTCGGCGCGGCCCTTTCGCTGCTGTGCATCCTGTTTATTGAGCCTCTCTGCTATCTGCTGGGCGCCAGTGAGCGCTTGATCGGTTACTGTGTCGGTTACGGCAGGATCATCCTTTTCGGCAGCATCATCTTTATGCTTCAGGTGGCTTTTCAAACCTTTTTCGTTACGGCGGAGAAACCGACCTTGGGATTGATTTTTACCGTTGCCGCCGGGGTAACCAATATGATCCTGGATTATGTTTTTATCGCTCTGCTCGATATGGGTGTTGAAGGCGCGGCCTGGGCGACGACCTGCGGTTACGCCGTCGGCGGTGTCATTCCCGTTTTTTATTTTTTGTTGCCCACCTCGGGCCTGCTTCATTTCGCGAAACCGGTTTTTGATTTAAAAATGCTGCTGCACAGCGCGGTCAACGGGTCCTCGGAAATGGTCGCCAATCTTTCTTCTTCGCTGACGACGTTTCTTTATAACTATCAGATGATGCGTCTTGCCGGAGAAGACGGTGTGGCTGCCATTACGGTGATCCTCTATATCACCTTTATCTTTGCCGGTGTGACCATGGGCTTTTCTTTCGGTATCGCGCCGGTTATCGGCTATCATTACGGCGCCGATAACCGTGAGGAATTAAAAAATCTGTTTCGGCGCTGTCTGAAAATTCTTACGGTCGTTTCCGCCGCCATGTTTGTCATTGCCGAGCTGACGGCGGCGCCGCTGACAAACTTTTTCTGCGGCGACAATGAGGAATTGAAGGCGATGACCACCTTCGGTTTTCGCATTTACGCTTTTGCCTATCTCCTCTGCGGCTATAATATTTTCGGCTCCGGCTTTTTCACGGCGCTGTGCAACGGCAAGATCTCGGCGGCGATCTCCTTTATGCGCACCTTGATCATGGAAGCGGGGATGATCATATTGCTGCCGCTGCTCCTCGGTATTATCGGCATCTGGCTTGCCGTTCCCGTAACCGAAATGGTGACTTTGCTGGTTGTGATCTTTTTCCTGGTTAAAAATCATAAGAAATACGGCTATTATTAAGATTCATAGATTTTTCCTGTTTTTTTCTTAACTTACTGCCGATACTAAAGAAAAAAGGAGCGGTAATCATGAACGAAAAGACAGGTTCGAAAAAATATCGAAAACAGGAAACCTCAATGATGCCGTCGTTGGGCCTTCCTCGGGAGCTTTCGTTTGAAGAAATGCTGAGAGGGGAATATATCCAGCGCAGAACCTATATTCGAGAAGAAAAACAAAACACCCCATAAGGGGTGTTTTTTATGTAACAGCACAAAAACCGCAGTCGTTTGATTTGAGAAATCGGTTTTTTTATGATTTGATCTCTTTTCGGTGCTGCAGATGGATGCCGATGTGGCCGATGCCGAGTATAATTCCGGCGAAAAATAAAGGAGGATTTTTCCCGTAAACGGCAATGAGCAAAACAGCGATAACGGGAAGGGTGGCTCCCGCGACGGGGATGCCCAAAATACTGCTGTAAAAATCGTTCAGCGTGTGATCGCTTCTGAAGTAGCGGATCCAAAAGATTTCATAGAGAATCATAAGGACGAAAGCGATAATCAGCCAAATGAGCTGAAGCGACAGGCTTTGAATATTGAAATCGCCGAAAATCAGCAGCAAACAGGATACCGAAACCTCCCCGATTCTTTCAAGCGTCAGGAGGAGTTTGTTTTCATTTTTTGAGTAACGATCGTAGTCCAAAGGCTTGTTCTTTGTCCAGAAAAAGTTTGGGACAAAAAGCATGATCAGAAAAATCAGACCGATATAGGAAAAACCGAAGTGCATGATATCATTCCTTTTGCAGTTTTCAGTATGGTGGGTTTGTTGAATTCAGCAAAGAAAGAGCAGTCGAACCACCGCTTAAAAAATTTGTCCCGGCAAAACCTTTTTCTCTTTCGGCGGGAACGAGGCCTCGAATTTTTCAAAATCCTTCGGGTTTTGTTCCGCGGCAAAATACCCTTCGGGCGGAGTATATTCGCCGCGGATACCATCCAGATAGCCGGGAATCAGCTCTTTGCAGAGGAAGAAGGAAGCGTCCGCGTCTTCCGGCAGATCGTGGTAGCGGATACCGAAGTCGGAGGCGACAGAGAAACCGCTTTTCCCGTAAAAATCAATGTTTCCTTCAAAACATAAGGCACCGCAACCGAGGAAGGCGGCTTGGCTCAGAGAGTAATCCAGCAGCAGTTTGCCGTATCCCTGTCGTTTGAATGGCGGCGCGATGCAAATCGGCCCCATGGTCATGATGGGAATGCTCCTGCCGTCGTCGGCTCTGACGGCGGCTTTCATGAACATATTCTGCCCGATCGGCAAACCGTCCATTTCCATGACAAAATCCAGTTCGGAGACGAAGGCGGGATCGTTTCTGAGCCGGTGGAGCACATAGTGTTCAACGCAGCCGGGGCGATACACGTTCCAAAATGCTTCCCGAACGAGCTCTTCCACTGCGCGGTGGTCGTTTTCCGTTTCCCTGCGAATGATGATATTATTTCGATTCATTTTTTCCTCTCTTTTCTGTCAGGGTCTTAAAGCGTTTTCCAGATATTCGTCCAATTCGGAAAGGACTGCCGTTTTATTCTCCGTTCCGTCATAAAGGCTGTAGAACAGGAACATCGGGGCGTAAAATGCGACCGCTTTTTCCTGAGGTCGGGGCAGATGAAGAGCGGCGAACAGATCACGGACATAGCTGAGCGGCCCGGAACAGAGGTATTGCTGATAGAGTTTGTTCATTTCCGGATCACGAAACTGCTCAAGGGTCAGCATTTTCCGAAATGAAGACGCGAATTCATCTTCCGTCCAATAACGGAACATGGCTTTGCTGAAAGAAATGATCGCTTCGGGCGAAGCGGTCCGGCGGTTTTTTCCGTTTTCGGTTGGGGTTTCTGCGGGTACGTCATGAGTTCTTGCCTGTTCCGCGTCACGCCGTTCCATGCGGGCCACGATATGGTCAAAGATATCTCTTTTGTTTTTGTAGTGTTTATAAAGCGCTGCTTTTGTTATATTGAGCTCGCTTGCTATGGCATTTACCGATACGGCCTCATAACCGTCCTTTGCGAACAGACGCAGTGCCGTCCGGAGGATTTGTTCTTTTGTATCGCGCATTTTCTTTTCCTCATTGAGCGGGAGATTGTTTTCGTTTTATATTATAGTTAACGATCGTTAACTTGTCAAGGCGGGGATCAAATCGTTTTAAAACATAAAGGAATTTTTTTGTATGATCGGGGGATGATTCTTCCTTCGGAAAGAAAGATATGGTTTTTTACTCATGAATAATTCCTTGAAAAAAGAAGACCCCGCTTCTGCGGGATCTTCTTTTTTTGGTGGAGACGGTGGGATTTACCCTAACAGGCATAAACTTCGTTTCAGAGCGCCGCTTGGCATCTTCTTCGCAATGAAATCCCGTCTCTTTGAGCGCGGACAACCGTCTGTGGTTCGTCCCGCGCTCACTTCGTCGGGAGTTTCTCTGCGTATAAGCTCCCAATCGACGTCCTGAAAACATCCTCCCGAAAAGTATCTGCCAACGAAAAAAACCCCATAAAGGGGTTTCTTCCGTTGGTGGAGACGGTGGGATTTACCCTGACGGGCATAAACTTCGAATCCTCTCAATAACTATCAAAAAAAAGAAGACCCTGCTTTAACAGGATCTTCTTTTTTTGGTGGAGACGGTGGGATTTACCCTGACGGGCATAAACTTCGAATCCTCCCAATAACTATCAAAAAAAAGACCCCGCTTTAACAGGATCTTCTTTTTTTGGTGGAGACGGTGGGATTCGAACCCATGACCTCTCGGATGCGAACCGAACGCTCTCCCAGCTGAGCTACGCCCCCAAACGGTAATACTTATTCTACCACTTTTTTTAAAGAGACGCAACCTTTTTCTTTATAAATTCTTTCCCATTTCATAAGCTTTTTCTTCAAAGTCGGTATTTTCCAGGTCTTCCGGCTCATGGCAGCCGGGAATGAGGAGGGTGCCGGCATCCTGCCAATGGGTCCAGTCCCGGAGAGACTGATAAAAAGCTTTGATGCTGTTGAATACGGCCGGATCACTGTCGCCGGCGGAGGAAATCAGCATGATCTTCTGGTTCTTTTCCCGCATGGAGCGGCCGACGGCGTAAAAACGATCGACAACGGTCTTCAGCTGCGCGGTGAGGCCCCAGTAATAGACGGGTGAGACCAAAAGGATGAGATCGGCATTGAGGATCTCTCCGTCTTTTCCGATCAGAGGCGTCATATCATCGTCGTAAATGCATTTTTCATCGTTTTTCCGGCAGTGGCAGCAGGCTTTGCAGGGAGAAACCTTCATCCACGGGGTATCATAGCGTTTTACTTCGTGTCCGGCTTCTTTCGCGCCCTTTTGAAAGGCGGCGGCAAGACGGGCGGTAACCCCTTTTTTGCGGGGGCTTCCTGTCAGCATCAATATTTTCATATTCATCATTCCTTTCTTGTTTCCATTATAATATAAAAAAATCGGGGAATCAAGAGAACCTCATGACCTCAAATACGGTCAACGCGTTTTATTTCTGTGTCGGGAAACATATTATTGAATGGATGGCCATAAGATGGAATAATCGACACGATCCGAGGCTG
>CACXDX010000024.1 GCA_902766525.1 uncultured Bacillota bacterium
CCCTTCGGGTTTTTGCGTACCACTGTCCTGTGATGGAGCTTCGCTCCCTCTCAGGTCAGCGGCAAAGGATCCCCCGGAGAGAAGCACTGCGTCACTCAGGGGGATTCTTCGTCGCTGCGCTCCCCGGAATGACGGGAAAAAGCCTGCCCGGCAAAACGGGTCGGATCGCTTCCCGCTTGAATCAAAATAAAAAAGAAAACGGTTCCGCCGCGGGACCGTTCTTTTTTTTTGCCGTTTTCATATGCTTGAACCATGAAGGATCTGCTCGCAACACAATATCATATCCGTCCTCTCGCCCTCGAAAAACTGCAGGACAACGTTTTTAAGGCAACCGGTGAGACCGGCGACTTCGTCCTGAAGCGCTCGACGCTGAAAGAAAACAATCTGGCTTTCATCTGCGCGGCCGAGGATGCCCTGGGGGAAAAGGGCTTTCCCCTCACGGTACCGCCGGTCAAAACGGCGGCGGGCGGCCTTTACGCCGCGAGGGACGGCGATCTCTATACCCTGCACCGCTTCATCCCGGAGCGGCGCTGCGACTTCGACCGTGAGGACGATCTTCGGGCCGCGGCCGCTTGCGTCGCCCTGCTGGCCCGCTTTGCCGCGCTGCCCGATCTCGCCGCACCAAAGGGACGCGATCACACCCTCCGCCACCGAGAGGAGCTTTTAAAGCGCGGCGGCGACCTCGCCCGCTTTGAACGGATCGCCCTGAGCGAGCCGGATTCGCCCCGGAGCAAACTCTATCTGAGCTACGCGAAGGAAGCGCGGAGACGGGCCGAGGAAAGTCTCGCGAAGCTGGACGCTTCGGCCTATCGCCTCCTCGCCAAAAAAGAGGCAAAAGCCGGCACGGTCGTCCACTTCGACGTGGCGGCCCGCAACTTCATCATCTTTGAAGGCAGCGCCTTCCTCATCGACTTCGATTACTGCCGCAGGGACCTGTCCCTCGTCGATCTCGGCCGCCTCATCCGCCGCGCCCTCAAGGGCGGAAGCGACGCCGTGAAGCGGCTCGATCTGATCCTCACAAGCTATCGGGCGGTGAAGCCCTTAAGCGATGAGGAGCTTGAGGTCATTTCTGCCCTGCTCAGCTTCCCGCAAACCTTCTGGCGGCGGGCCGAGCGCTGCTTTCGGGACGATAAAAAAGATAAAGAAGCGGACCCGCGCGATCTGGAAAAAGCGATCCGCCGGACGGAGGAGGAAAAACAATGGCTCACGGCGCTGAAACAGTGAAAACAAAAGAGATCGTCTTCGACGCCTCCTCGGCGCTGCTGCACCGGGGCACCGGCATCGGCACCTACACCCGCAGCCTCGCCGCGGCCCTCAAAGAACAATACGACGGCGAAGTCGAGCTGCTTTTACCCCTCGCCCCGAGAGAGGAGGACCTCTTTTGCGAAGGCGAAAGCGAAGACCGAAGCCAACGCCTCGGCCGCTTTCTGAAGGAAAACAAAGCGCGCCTCTGCCATATTCCCCAAAACGGCCTCGGCCTTCCCGCCGAGAAAGTCTGTCTCGAGACGGTGACCGTCCACGACCTGATCCCCTATATCTATCCGGAGACCGTGGGCCGGGGCTATCTCAGGGAATTTCTCGGCGCGATGCCGACGGTCCTCGACCGCGCCGACGGCGTTATCACCGTCTCTCAGGCGGCCAAAGGGGATATCCTGCGCTTCTTCGACTACCCCGAGGAAAAGATCGCGGTGATCCCCGAGGCGGCATCAAGCCGCTTTCGTCCCCTGCCGGGAGCGGAAACGGCCGCTTTCCTAAGGGAGCGTTGCGGCCTCGAGCCGGGTTTTCTGCTCTACGTCGGCGGCTTCGGTCCCCGCAAGAACGTCAAAGGCTTGCTCTGTGCCGTTTCCCTGCTGAAAAGGCGGGGCCTGCTGAAAAAGAAGCTGATCGTCGCCGGCAGGCTGAAACGGGAAGGCGACGAGCTGGAGACGGTTCGGGACGCCCTCGGCCTCGCTGACGACGTGATCTTCGTCGGCGCCGTCCCCGATCGGGAGCTGCCCTATTTCTACAACGGCGCGTCTCTCTTCATCTATGCCAGCTTCTGCGAGGGCTTCGGTCTGCCGCCGCTGGAGGCCATGGCCTGCGGCACGGCGGTGGTGACGGCGAAAACTTCCTCCCTGCCGGAGGTCGTCGGCGACGCGGCGCTGCTCTGCGACGCCTTCGACAGCGGCGACATCGCCGAAAAGATCGCCGCCGTGCTCAAAAACGACGCGCTCAGGAGAGATCTGGAGCTCAGAGCTGTCAAGCGGGCCGCCTGCTTTTCTTGGGAGAAGACGGCCGCGGCCACCTTCGCCTTCTGGCAAAAGCTCATGGCGGGAAAAAGCGTGTCCGTCACGTCATCCTGAACTTTCTTTGCTCCATGTTATTCCGATGGGTGCATGGATCGGCCGGGTCACTGCGAAGACGGACTTTGTTTTTCATCTGACCACAGAAACCCTTCGGGTTTTTGCGTACCACTGTCCTGTGATGGAG
>CACXDX010000025.1 GCA_902766525.1 uncultured Bacillota bacterium
ACCAGTATTGCGCCAGTAGCTCAGCAGGATAGAGCAACGGCCTTCTAAGCCGTGTGCCAGGGGTTCGAATCCCTTCTGGCGCGCCAGATATGGTGGGTGTGGCGAAGCGGTTAACGCACCGGATTGTGGCTCCGGCACGCATGGGTTCGATCCCCATCACTCACCCCATTTGCTTTTTATTTTTTATTTACATATATCGTTTGCGAACTGCGAAACAGTGGGGTGTCGCCAAGCGGCAAGGCATCGGTTTTTGGCGCCGACATTCGTAGGTTCGAATCCTGCCACCCCAGCCAAACAAGAATCCCCGCGGAGCGGGGTTTTTGTTTGGAAGAGATATGGAGGATTCGAAGTTTATGCCGGGGACCGGTAAATCCTGCCACCCCAGCCAAACAAGAATCCCCGCGGAGCGGGGTTTTTGTTTGGAAGAGATATGGAGGATTCGATGTTTATGCCGTGCGCGTTTTATCCTGTCATCTTGAGCAAAAAATCACGGTATGGAGATTTGGTCCGATCCCGTTTTTTCTATGTCGGTTTTCGGCCGGCAGGTAATTTGAGCGTAACGGCAGCAAAATTAAAAATAATAAGATAAAAATCGGAGGATTCGATCCGTGGATGATCTGCGAAATCTGAGGAATTTCAGAGATCTCGGAGGAATGATAACGACCTCGGGCAAAAAATTACGATACGGCGTTTACGCACGTTCGAATAATCCCTCCCGCGTGACGGAAGAGGAAATCGCTTTGATCAAAGCGAAGGGTTATCGTGTCGTTATCGATTTGCGCAGAGAAAATGAGCGCTTGCGTCGTCCGGATCTTTTGGCAGATCGATCCGATTTTGACTACTGTCCCATTGTGATGAATGAGCAGCCGTATCTTGACTATTGTCCTCTTGTTGATGATGAATCCGTCGCGGAGGCGTACTTCAGTAAACTTTTGGTTTCCGCGGGGTCTCTCAAAGATATCTTTACGCTTTTCGCCAAAGCGGACGCCGGTGTTTTGTTTCACTGTGAGTCCGGAAAGGATCGTACCGGCACCGTAGCCGCATTGCTGCTTCTTCTCGTCGGAGCAAGGGATGAGGATATTGTCGCGGATTACGCGCTTTCTTACGATCGTCTCTATGTGAAATGTGACGATGTCTATCTCGCCGATTCCGATATTTTACCGAAGGCGGCGGTGATGGAGTCTTTTTTGCGTCTTTTTCATCATGAGTATGACAGCGCCGACGATTATTTTGAAAGGATCGGTTTTAACGGCGTGTATCGGAAAATGATCCGTGAAAAATTTTTCGCGGATTGAAATTTAAATGAATATTTTTGACTCGAAACGTATGATATCACTTTTTTATCGATCTGTGATTTAGGTTACGGCTATGTGATTTTGAGGGAAAACGGCGATGGAACATGATCTGACCAAAGGAAAAATCGGCAGAACACTTTTTTTGTTCGCTCTTCCGTTTATGATATCTTATCTGCTTCAAACCTTATACGGTTTGGCGGATCTCTTTGTGATCGGCCGTTTCAACGGCGCGGAAAGCATCACAGCCGTTTCCGTCGGCACTCAGGTCATGCATATGCTTACCGTGATGCTGGTCGGATTGTCCGTCGGGTCCACGGTGATGATCGGCCGCGCCGTCGGCGCGAAAAACAAAGACGCCGTTGAAAAAAATATCGGCAATACTTTTTTGCTTTTTCTGACGCTCAGCCTTGTCCTGACTTTCATCCTATTGTTTTTTCTTGATGAGATCGTCTCCTTGATGCTGACGCCGAGGGAAGCGGTTGCGGAGACCGTTCTTTATTTGCGTGTCTGTTTTATCGGGATTCCTTTTATTACTGCTTATAATATCATCAGTGCCGTATTTCGCGGTCTCGGCGATTCCAAAAGTCCCATGTACTTTATCGCCGTGGCTTGTGTACTTAATATCGCCCTTGACTTTTTGCTGATCGGATATTTCGGCATGGGTGCCAAAGGGGCGGCTTTGGCCACGGTGATCTCTCAAAGTACCAGCGTTTTAGTGGCTTTTTTGTCCGTGAAACTCAGGAAAACGGATTTCTCGTTTTCTTTTGCGCATCTCAAATTTGACCGTCATATCGTTGGTGATATTTTTAAGGTCGGCGCGCCGATCTCACTCCAGGATTGGCTGATTCAGTTCAATTTTTTACTGATTCTTGTCATTGCCAATTATCGCGGGGTCGAAGCAGCAGCCGCTGTCGGGATTGTGGAAAGGCTGATCGGGATCATGTTTCTGATTCCGTCCTCCATGTCAAGCGCCGTATCGGCCATGGTCGCCCAGAACATCGGCGCGGAGCGGCATGACAGGGCGAGGGGGACGCTGCGTCTGGCTTTGCGCGTCACCATATTATGCGGCCTGTTTTTTGCCGTATCGTTCCAGTTTATTTCGGAGCCGGTCATCGAGTTGTTCAGCGGCAATGAAAAAGTCATTCTTTTCGGGGATCAGTATCTCAGGTCATACGTTATCGATTGTGTGCTTGCGGGCATCCATTTCTGTTTCAGCGGTTTTTTCTGCGCATACGGTTTGTCTCTGGCTTCCTTCGCGCATAACGCTCTTTCCGCCGTATTGATCCGCGTTCCCGGCGCATTTCTCGCGTCGTTGTATTTCGCGGATACATTATATCCGATGGGTCTCGCGGCGCCGCTCGGATCAATTTTTTCGGATATCTTTTGCATTGTGCTGTTTTTGCTGTTTTCCCGCAAACGTTTTCCGCAGTGGCGGGGAGATCAGCGTATGTTTCTTCAAAAAAGTTCTTGATTTTAAAAATATCCTGTGATATACTAATCCAGTAAAATGGATATGCATCCTTAGCTCAGCTGGCAGAGCACCTGACTCTTAATCAGGGTGTCCAGGGTTCGAACCCCTGAGGGTGTACCATCAACCCTTGA
>CACXDX010000026.1 GCA_902766525.1 uncultured Bacillota bacterium
ACCGAGATTGCCCTTGCGGAAGGCTTCGGCCATGGCGATGGGAACTTCCGCTTCGTTTTCCACGACTTTGGAGCGCATTTCCACAACGGCGGCCTTCATTTCCTGTTCTTTGGCCACGGCCATGGCACGGCGTTCTTCGGCCTTGGCCTGAGCGATACGCTTATCCGCTTCGGCCTGATCGGTCTGAAGCTGGGCGCCGATGTTTCTGCCCACATCAACATCGGCGATATCGATGGAGAGAATTTCAAAGGCACTGCCGGCGTCAAGCCCTTTATTCAAAACAGTACGGGAAATCAAATCGGGATTCTCCAAAACATCCTTATGGGCTTCCGCCGAACCGACCGTCGTAACGATCCCTTCACCGACGCGGGCAATGATCGTTTCTTCGCCGGCGCCGCCGACGAGGCGTTCGATGTTGGCACGGACGGTAACTCTGGCTTTGACCTTGACTTCGATCCCGTTTTTGGCCACGGCGGCAACGATCGGCGTTTCAATGACCTTGGGATTGACGCTCATTTGCACCGCTTCCAAAACGTTTCGCCCGGCAAGGTCGATGGCGCAGGCTCTTTCAAAAACAAGCGGAATATTGGCGCGTTCGGCGGCAATCAAAGCGTCGATCACGCGGTCGACGTTCCCGCCGGCAAGATAGTGCGCTTCCAGCTTGGATACGCTGACATTCAATCCGGCTTTTTCAGCTTTGATCAAAGGATTGACAATCTTTGAAGGAGCGACGCGTCTGAGGCGCATGCCGATGAGATCAAAGATCCCGACTTTTACACCGGCAGCCAGAGCGGAGATCCAAAGTCCGACCGGAACAAAGGTCAGCAGCAGGATAACGGCTAAAATAATAATGATTGTCGGCAGCAAACTTAAAAATGCAGTCATAAAAACCTCCATATCTGTTTAAAAATGTTCTTTGTGAGATTATTCGTATATTCTTCTTACAATGTTTCTCGTTCCGTCGATACCGATAACCCGAACGCGAACACCTTCGTCAATGAAATCACCTTCGGAAATGACATCCACCCGTTCCTCACCGATGCGCATCTCTCCCGCAGGCCGCAATTTTGTCAGGGTAACGCCTTCCACGCCGAGATATTTCCTATTATCCATATTCGGGGAAGTATAACCGCTATCCGTGTCCGTACGGTCCTTCAAAACCAATCGATTGATGATTTTTTTCTTGCTCATAAATCAATCTCCCGCTCTGTTTTCATTTCGCGATGCCGGATAAAAATGCAGTGGTCTGCTTTCATTTTATCACGTTTCAACAATATTTATTCGTCAACAAAAGTGTACCATATACGGGAAAATTTTGCAAACATCAGCGATGAGGCTTCCGCCGCGGATCCGTTGCACCCCTGTAATGGGGCAGCAGACTGTTTTTCCCGCTCATCAAATCACGCCGTCCGGCTCTTTCCAGCCCTTTGCGTACTGCCGCTTCGTTTTCCGGTTTATACCACTGCAGCAGCGCGCGCTGCTGACGCTTCTCTTCCCTGTTTTTGGGAACATAGACCTTTTCCATGCTGTAGGGATCGTAACCGGAATAATACATACAGGTGGAAGCGGTCATCGGCGTGGGATAAAAATCCTGTACCTGTTCGGGATGGATCTTCTTTTTCTTAAGCCATAAAGCGAGCTCAACAGCGTCCTTCAGCGTGGATCCGGGATGAGAACTGATCAGGTAAGGCAAGATATACTGATCTTTACCCGCTTTTTTCGTCGCCTTATAAAAGGCATCGGAAAACCGCTCATATTTTTTGATCGAGGGTTTTCCCATACATCTCAGCACATTGGCGGAAACATGTTCGGGCGCGATGCGCAGCTGTCCGCTGACGTGATGGCGGACAAGTTCATTCAAAAAATCGCTTTTGGGATCGGCAAGGACGTAATCATAGCGGATTCCGCTGCGAATAAAGACCTTCTTTACCCCTTCAAGCTCCCTTAATTTCCTTAAAAGCGAGATATAATCTTTATGATCCGCGTGAATGGAGGGACATACCTCGGGGAAGAGACATTTTTTATGACTGCAGGCACCCTTTTTTTCCTGCTTCTTACAGGCCGGCCCCCTGAAATTTGCCGTTGCGCCGCCAACATCGTGAATATAGCCTTTAAAGGCGGGATCCCGAACCATTTTCTTCGCTTCCCGCAAAACCGATTCATGGCTTCTGCCCACAACGCAGCGTCCCTGATGCACACCGATAGAGCAGAAATTGCAGCCGCCGAAACAACCGCGGTTATGTGTGATGGAAAAACGCACCTCCGACAAGCCTTTAACACCGCCGAGTTTATCATATTCCCCGGGATACCGGTATGTATAAGGCAGATCGTAAACGGCGTCCAGTTCCTTTTGGTTTAAGGGACGGGAAGGTTTATTTTGCAGGATCCATTTTTCTTTGCCTTTTTGAGCAAGGGGAGCGGCGGTAACAGCATCCGCATTGCTTAAAATCTGCTTCGTCATTTCCGCGAATGCTCTCTTATCATGACAAACTTCCGAATAGGAAGGTAAAATGACGGTTTCTTTCGGCAAAAACATCTCCTCAGAACGGCAGCAGGTGCCCGCAATGTCGTTGAGGGAACCGATCCATTCACCGTCGTTGAGGCGAAAAGCGATTTCACGCATGCTCCTTTCGCCCATACCGTAAACGAGGAGATCGGCGCCGCTTTCTTCGAGGACGGACGGACGGATCCGATCGGACCAGTAATCATAATGAGCCAGACGGCGCAGACTCGCTTCGATACCGCCGATAACAACGGCTATATCACCGTAGATCTCACGGATTTTTTTACAATAGACCGTAACGGCGCGATCGGGGCGGCGTCCGCTCTTATTTCCCGGCGTGTAGGCGTCATCGGAACGATATCTCTTATTGACCGTATAATGGGCGACCATACTGTCGATGTTGCCGGCGGTCACGAGAAAGCCGAGCCGCGGCCGACCGAATTCTTTAAAGGAAGACGCCGAGGAAACTTTGGGCTGTGAGAGTACAGCCACACGAAAGCCGGAATCTTCCAACACACGGCCGATGATGGCCGCGCCGAAGGAAGGATGATCGATATAAGCGTCGCCGCTGACGAGGACAAAATCGACATATTCCCAATTTCTTTCCTCGATCATTTCTTTTTTATAAGGCAGAAACGCCATCTTTTCACACCCTTTCTCCGATGATAAACGAATCCAGAAATTTTTAAAGCGCTTATATCCCTCGGAGATATAAGCGCTTTGATTTAAAAAATTATTTCCATTTGCGTTTGCGCGCCGCTTCGGATTTTTTCTTCCGTCTGACGCTGGGTTTTTCATAATGTTCATGTCTTCTTATATCAGCCATCACCCCCGCTTTCTGGCAACTCCGTTTAAACCGACGCAGGGCACTGTCTAAGCTTTCATTTTTTCCAACACGTACTTCGCTCATTCCTATCCCTCCCTCCGGTGCTACCTTAACGATAGAG
>CACXDX010000027.1 GCA_902766525.1 uncultured Bacillota bacterium
GAAAACTGGAATAAGTCTGAGTCTGCATCTCAAGATCAATACAAGAAATGTGGTGTAATTTCGAGAGAAGATAATCCGATTGGACTGCGATTTTATTGTTCACTGGATATTATCCATTCCGGTGAAACATACAGTTTGTTGTTTCCCGCGTATGAACTTACAACTATAGCTGGAATTACCGGGTTGCCTGCTCCCGAATTGCCTCCGAAAATGACTATAGATAAATCAATGAAAAAACTCTTCATGAACCAAATACAAAATAGTGATAAAGTTCGTCCGGTATTTTATTGGAAACCACCCGAGAAGGAAGATGTGAAGTTTTGGTTTACTCCTTTGTCAGATGCCGAGTTTCAAATGAGGCATCCTGTGCTATATGTCTTTTTTGTCATCATCGGGATAGCTGCCTTGATGCTTCCCGCGACTCTCTTTTATTTCGTCATCTGCAATATTTTCGGAGCGGAGATAAACAAAGAGGCAATACTTGGTTTACTGGGCGGGGTTGTTATGGGGATAGGTCTTTTTAACATCGTCGCGGCATGGCTCCATCAGTATTTGGGGCATGTTTTAACAATCATTTGCTTTTCAGTCGGCATTGTGATGATGGCTGTCAGCTGTTTCCTTATACTCTAATCAGGATCATATCAAATAAAACAGGTGAAGTTTTGTTAAAGGCTACGATTACTTCGAAGGGGTAACGGAGCTTCTGGCCAAGCTCAATCGTTCCGTCAATCCCTGGATCAAGAAATAAGAGAAAAAATAAAAACCCCGACGCGGGAAATTCCGCGTCGGGGGGTTTGTTTTCGGTAAAGGAATATGGATTTTTATTTGAAAGGAACCCTTTCGTTGGCACCGAAATATTTGATGGTTTCGATGATCAGATCCGCCGTGCCTTTCAGGCCGAGTCTGCCGGAATCGAGGATCAGATCGAAATTCCCGGCGGCGCCCCAGGTGCGGTCGGTGTGGGTTTCATAGTAGGAGGCGCGGATCTTGTCCGTGCGCCGGATCAGCCGTTTTGCTTCGGGCGTGGAAAGATCGTAGAGCCGTTTTGCCCGTTCAATCCGCTTTTCCAGATCGGCGCGGATGAAAATGGTGATCAGATCGTCCCGATCTTCCAAAACGTAGTCGGCGCAGCGGCCGATGATGACGCAGGAGCCCTCCTCGGCGAATTGGCGAATGGCCGCGAACTGCGTATTGGCGATGGAATCGTGCAGAGGCTGAATGAGGGCGGGATCGTACGTATACCAGCCGTAGCCATATTGGTAGCCGGTATAATTGGCCCACATGCCGCCGGAGCGTTCGTCGTATTTTTCAACGAGTTCTTTTTCAACGTGGAGTTCTTTTGCGGTCTTGTCGAGAATCGATTTGTTATAGCAGGGGATCGCGAAATGGTCGGCAACCATATGGCCGATATCAGCACCGCCGCTGCAAAATTCCCGGCCGATGGTAATGATCGTTTTCTTCGTTAATTCTTCCATGAAAACACCTCCATTCGTTTTCCTTTTTTTATTATACATCAGCCCGAGATCAATTTCAAATAAAAAAAGACAGACCCGATCCGATCCGAAAAGGATCAAAAGGGGTCTGTCTGTTTTTGCGGATCTGCTCAAAAAGGCTCAGCGAAGGGATTTGTTTTGCGGGAACCGTCCGACGGGTCCGTCGCAGCCCATGACTTTCGTTGAGGCAAAATCACGATTCTGCAGCATGGTTGCGCAGTCTTCACAAAGTTCTTTGCCCCGAAAAGTATAGATATCGTCGGGATCTTTGACACGTTTGCCGCAGTGACTACATCTTGACATGAATGGATCCTCCTTCGCGGTTTTGGGCGGGAAAAGTGATGGGGATATGTTCCGTTCGCGTTTGGGCATGTTTCCCGATACAGCGGCGGCAGTAGTAGCCGCCGTTAATGAATCCGGCTCTGCCCGGTACGATGACACAGTCACAGTCTTTGCAATGTAACATAAAAAAGGCCTCCTTTGTTGATTTGCGGAGAAATACCGAAAGCGTTTCGGTTTTCTTTACAAATAGTCTGCGCAAAGAAAGGCCGGTCTATGCGAATTTTGGAAATCATTGTCAAAATGAGGCTTTACATGTAGAACACATGGTGGGATTCCCTGAGGACTTCCCCGTTTTCATCGAGGTCGACGGGAAGACTCAGTACGGCCTCGGCGGTTTTTTCCGGTTCGTCGGGATAACCCTTCTCCGTCAAACGGCGGGCAAGCGAGGCTAACGTGTCGACCCATTGGGGATTGGCCGCGCCGATTTTCGCGGCGGATCGCTCAAAACGGCGGCGGGTATCGGCGACTTTTTGAAGAATCTCATCGCTGAAACCGTTGACGCGGCGAAGCAATTCAAAATAGGCTCTCGGTTTGTAATAGGCCATGTCCTCTTCGGATACGCCGTAAACGTGAAGAATCTCGTGGGTCAGGCGGCAGGAAACGCCCGCTTCGGTCATTTGTTCGAGGGAAAAAATATCCAAGGCGATTTTGCGTAAAATGCCGATCTGGAGACCGTCGGTGATGAGACGGGTCTTGGTCTCATAGTCGTAGCAGCGGCCGGTATAGGCCAGACGAATGAACGGCGGTTCCGCCGGGGCGGAAAAATCTTTGATGCCGTACTCGGCAAAGAGTCTGTAGAGATCGGCGGGAACTGGGATCATCGGATCTTCCGCGCAAAAGACAAGCTCCATAACGGTGCGGATTTTGCCGTTGAAATCGGAGAGGACACTGACGGGGACAGGATGGATCCCCTCGCCGCGAAAAGCGGAGAAAAGATCTTCTTCGATCTCCCGGTATTTTTCCCACAGCTCGGGCATAGGGCTGCCGCCGCTTTCATCCGGAGCGACGGTATAGAGCCGCATCATCATACGGCAAAGAAATAAAGGATCGTATTTCACGGCGGCTCCCTCCCTGGAAAATCTATAAAAATTATAGATGATTTTTTTTGTCTTGTCAAACGGCGGCGGACAGGGAAAAGCGCGTAAAATAAAAGCGGCAGGGAAAACCCTGCGCTTTTATCTTTGTTCAGTCGTCATCTTTGTCGTCATTTTCGTTTTCGGTAACATCCTTAACACCTTCGCCCATGTCCTCAACGGCGTCTTCGGCTTCGTCAACGACTTCCTCGCCGGTATCAACGGTGTCTTCCACCATATCCTCGCCGGCGTCGGTGGCGTCTTCGACGATGTTATCATTGTCGGTTTGGGTGGCGCTGCCGTCGTCCGTCATGCCGCAGGCATTGAGAAACAGGCAGAAACAAAGGATGAGCAGAATCGATGTGATTTTTTTCATGGCTGATACTCCTCTTGATAGTGATGAAGCAAGTTTAAGCTTCTCTTTCTTTTTTATAGGATAAGCCGTTTGGCGGGAAATATACGTTTTTTTTGTGTTTTCTTCGGGTCATCCCGAATTGCGTCTTTTTGAAGAAAGCGGTATAATAAAACGGAAAGGAGAAAAAACCATGGCTTTTAAAGCAAAATGGACGCCGGCGGCGGTGACATCGATCTATATATTTGTTTTGTTCGGCATTTTTCTTTTTGCTGTGGGCCGCGGCGGCTATACGACGATCACGGAATTTAAATTTTTCTGCTTCACGCTGATTTCGGCGCTTTACCTTTTGGCGTTGATTTCCGCGATCATCTTACATCGGCACGAAATCGACCTGCGATCCCGTTGGAGCGCGGTGCATACGTTTCTCATGCTGTTTCTCCTTTTTACCGCGGTCAGCGCTGTGGCTTCTCCCTTTTTCCCCGATACGCTTTTGGGTTTCCACCGCAAAGAAGGGCTGCTGACCGTGGCCTGCTATCTTCTTTGTTTTTTCGGTGTTTCTCTTTTCGGTGAGATCAAAACGATCCATCTTAAAATTTTTACCCTCTGCACCTTCGCTTTCTGTGTTTTTTGTTCCGTTCAGTTTTTGGGTCTGAATCCCCTCGGTTTTTATCCCGAAGGGCTGAATTATTACGACGGCAACGTAGCCTATCGTTATGAATTTGTCGGTACCATCGGCAACGTCGATCTCGTCGGCGCTTATTTGTCTCTGGCCGGATTGGTCCTCGTCGGCGCTTTTGTCGAAGCGAAGGGGAAGGATCGCTGTTTTTATCTGATTGCCCTGATCGTTGTCTGGGCGACGGCTCTTTATATCAAGGTCGCCGCCGCCGTTGTCGCGCTTTTCGGTGGAACCCTGCTTTTGCTGCCCCTTGTTTTGATAAAAAATACCAAGGTACGCAAGGTTTGTGCCGTGATTTTGATCCTGCTTATTCTCTTCGCGCTGCTTTTGGTCTATTGCGCGGATATCGGAGAAGGGACGCTGCACGAAGGTCATGAACTGCTCCACGGCAGGTGGGATGATCACTTCGGCACGGGCCGTCTCTTTATCTGGCGCAATGTGATGACGCTCGTTCCGGAGCGTCCCCTGTTCGGCGGCGGCTGTGATACGTTGGGACAGCGCATGACGGAAGAATTTGAACGCTATGACGCGGAAACCGGCGTTACTTATCGGGCCGTGATCGACGCCGCCCACAATGAATATTTGAATATTCTCGTGAATGAAGGCGCTTTGGCCCTTTTTGCCTACAGCATGGCTTTGCTGCTTTCGTTTTATCGTTTTATCAAAACGGCAAAACGATCGAAAACCGTCCTGATCTGGGGATGCGGCGTGGCCGGTTACGCGATCAGCGCCTTTTTCGGCATTCGCGTCTGCATTACGGCGCCGTTTTTCTTCCTCTGTTGGGCCATGATGACGGCAGCTGTGAGCCGTGTTCCGTCTTCTGAGAAATCACCGTGATTTTTTCTCACGTTTGCGGGGTCAGACATTGAAATTTCTCTGTGAACAAGGTATAATAAAATATATATAAATCACTGAGAAAACGTGGAAACAAGAACGGGGAAACGATATGAAAGCCATTGGATTTGATAACGAAAAGTACTTAAAAGAACAGTCAACCAAAATCCGTGAACGTATTGCCGGATTCGGTGGTAAGCTCTATCTGGAATTCGGCGGCAAACTCTTCGACGATTACCATGCAAGCCGCGTGCTTCCCGGTTTTGAGCCGGATTCCAAGATCAAAATGCTGATGGCCATGGGTGACGAAGCGGAAATCATCGTTGCCATCAACGCCGATGATATCGAACGCAATAAGTATCGCGGCGATCTCGGCATCACCTATGATCTCGATACCCTCCGTCTGATCGACGCTTTTCGTGACTGCGGCCTCTACGTCGGCAGTGTGGTGATCACACACTATCAGGGCCAAAGCTCCGCAGCGGTTTTCAAGAAAAAACTGGAAGATTTGGGGCTTTCCGTTTATCTTCATTATGTGATCCCCGATTATCCTTCCGATATCGATCTGATCCTTTCCGACGACGGTTTCGGTAAAAATGATTACGTTAAGACCGAACGCTCCCTCGTCATCGTAACGGCGCCGGGTCCCGGCAGCGGCAAGATGGCAACGTGCCTCAGTCAGATCTGGCACGAAAACCGCCGCGGGATCAAAGCCGGTTACGCAAAATTCGAAACGTTCCCCATCTGGAATCTGCCGCTTCAGCATCCGGTCAATCTGGCTTACGAAGCCGCCACCGCCGATCTCGACGACGTCAATATGATCGACCCCTTTCATCTGGAAGCCTACGGTGAAACGACGGTCAATTATAATCGCGATGTAGAGATCTTCCCGGTGCTCAATGCGATCTTAGAAGGGATTTGGGGGAAAAGCCCCTATCAGTCTCCCACCGATATGGGCGTTAATATGGCCGGCCGCTGCATCTCCGATGATGAGGTCTGCTGTGATGCCGCCCGCCAGGAAATCATTCGCCGTTATTTCAGCGCGTGCTGTGCCCGGAGACAGGGTATGACCGTTTCCAATGAAGTGAAGAAAGTGGAACTGCTGATGAAGCGGGGACATATCGATATCGAAGATCGCCGCGTTGTGACCGCGGCAAGAGAAAAGGATCGGGCTACAGGGAATCCCGCTTTGGCCATGGAGCTTCCCGACGGAACCATCGTTACGGGGAAAACTTCGGATCTTTTGGGGGCTTCCTCTGCTTGTCTGCTCAACGCTTTGAAGGCCCTCGCCGGGATTGAAGAAGAAACCGAACTGATCAGCAGAGAAGTTTTGGAACCGATCCAGGATCTGAAGGTCAATCATATGCGAAACCGCAATCCCCGCCTCCATACCGATGAAACGCTGATCGCTTTGACCATCAGCGCCGTCACCGACGAACAGGCGGCCAAGGCCGTCGACCGGTTGGGTAATCTGAGCGGCTGCGAAGCTCATGCCTCGGTGATCCTGTCCCGCGTGGATGAAAATGTTTTTCATCGTCTCGGCTTGAATCTGTCGATGGAACCGGTTTATCAAACACGTAAATTATATCACGGCTGAGAAGGGACGGACGCGGTATCCCCTTTGATTTTTCAGTGAGAACATGCTATAATATCTTTGATTATTTTCATGATCATTTCGGTTTTGATTGATTATACGGAGGCATTATGAGACCGATTATTGATATAAAAAATGATATCAGAGAACGTATCATTAAAGGGCTCACCCTTGCGAAATCCGAGGGTGAGTTAACTTTTGAAGAAATACCCGATTTTACCGTGGAGATCCCCCGCGAGAAGGCCCACGGTGACTTCGCCGCGAACACGGCGATGGTAATGGCAAAACAGGCACGGATGGCTCCGCGTAAAATCGCCGAGATCCTTTCGGCAAGGATCGAAACGGAAAACAGCGCCATCGACCGCATTGAAATCGCGGGTCCCGGTTTTTTGAATTTTTATCTGAATAAAAACTGGTTGTTCGACGTTGTTCGTCTCGTTCATGAGATGGGTGACCGATACGGCTCCGTCGATATCGGCCGCGGACAGAAGGTTCAGGTGGAGTTCGTCAGTGCCAATCCCACCGGGCTGCTGCATATGGGAAATGCCAGAGGCGGCGCCATCGGTGATTCCCTCGGCAATCTTCTTAAATTTGCCGGTTATGAGGTGGAAAAAGAATATTATATCAACGACAGCGGCAACCAGATACGACTTTTGGGGCTCTCACTTGACGCCCGTTTCAGGGAAGCTCTCGGCGAGGATGTCGTTTTCCCCGAAGACGGTTATCACGGCGGGGATATCCGTGAGACCGTAGATCACTATATCGCCGAAAACGGCACCGGACTCAGAGAAAAAGATGAAAAAGAGCGGATCGAAGTCCTTTCCGATTACGCTCTGGCGGAAAAGCTCGCCGATATGAAAAGGGTGCTTTCCCTTTACGGCGTGGAATTTGACGTTTGGTTTTCCGAACGCTCGCTCCATGAATCCGGTAAAGTCAAAGATGCCATGGCTGCCTTGAAAGAGCAGGGCGTCGCTTATGAAAAGGACGGCTCTTTGCTGCTGAAAGCCGAAAAAACCGATGAAGGCAAACAGAGTACAGACGGGAAGCGTGTCAATCTGGAAGAAAAAGATGATGTGCTCATTCGCGCCAACGGCGTGCCGACTTACTTTGCCGCCGATATCGCATATCATAAAGATAAATTTGATCGCGGTTTTGATAAAGTCATCAATATCTGGGGCGCCGACCATCACGGTCACGTTGCCCGCATGAAAAGAGCCGTTTCGCTCTTCGGTTACGATCCCGATCAGCTTACGGTCATCCTCATGCAGTTGGTCAAATTGTATCGCAACGGTGAGCTGGTAACGATGTCCAAGCGTTCCGGTCAATATGTGACGCTGGAAGATCTCATCGAGGAAGTCGGCTACGATGCCGCCCGCTATTTCTTTGTGATGCGGAATCCCGACAGCCCCATGGATTTTGACCTCGATCTGGCGAAATCGCAAAATTCCGACAATCCCGTTTTTTACGTGCAATATGCTCACGCCCGGATCTGCAGCATCCTCCGCCAGACCCTCGCTCTCGGCTATGAACTGCCCGACTTTACGGCTGTTGACTACAGCCTGCTCCTGGAAGAACCGGAAAAGGCGCTCATGAAGAAGCTGGCGGATCTTCCGGAAGAGATCGCCGCCGCCGCCGAAGCGCTGGAACCGCATCGTCTCTGCGCTTATCTGCATGATCTGGCTTCTACGTTCCACAGTTTTTATAATCATTGCCGTGTCAACTGCGATGAACAAAAGCTTCGCGACGCGCGCCTCGGTCTGAGCCGTGCCACGGCCATTGCCGTCGCCAACGTGCTGAAA
>CACXDX010000028.1 GCA_902766525.1 uncultured Bacillota bacterium
ATGATGCAGCAAGGAGGTGTCGATATGGAAAACGTCGTCTGTCATGTTGAAGAGTGCAAATACAACAACGCGAAAGGCTGTTCCGCCCGGGGAATCACCGTTGCGACCTGCTCTCCCCAAAAGAAAGCATCCAGCTCAAAGGATACTGCCTGTGAAAGATTTGAATGCCGCAGCAACTGCTGAGCTCTTATTTTCGCGGCAGCATAAAAAAGGAGCGAGCCTCTCGGTTCGCTCCTTAAACATTTTCCCGCCTTTATTCGATGCCCTTCAGATCGATATAGGGATCGTGCATCGTTTCGATATCCGCCACTGCGCCGGCGGCGAAAATCAATGTCATCCCTTCCAAAAAATCTTCACTGCCGATTTCAAGCGCTTCGGGCGGCGCGAGCTGACGCAGCAGCTTTAAGAGAGACTCGGCCACGAGATCGGTTTTATAGCTGACGCAGCGCTTCTTCACGTTCCAGCGGCTGAACATCAGACCGGAGAAAAAGACGGTATCCATATTCGTTAAGACGGCAAGGGTTTTTTCACCGATCTCATAATCCTCTTCCGTGAGCCGGTAGAGATTCACGATAATACCGCCGTGGTAGCAATGGGCGGCCGTTTCCTTCAACAGCGTTTCTGTGTCGGAAAATTGCTCACGCACTTCATCGGCGGCAATGAAAAATTCCGTGTAGCGGCAGGCGACCGACATCAAAGACTTATCGGCAACGGCTTCGGCCATATGATCCAAATGAAAGCGGCATTTCGCTTCCTCAATAAATTGTTCACACCAATAATTCATGATCTGCTCCTCCCTCTCTTTATTTTCTCACTTTTTCATGATGCTATGCGGAAAAAGCAAAAAAGGAATCGCCTCATCCGTAATTATACAACGGTGACAACGGATGTCAATATAAACTTGGCGGGTATTGTTTCCGAATCATTTCTCTTCTTTATCAATGACATTCCCATCCATACTTTTTCAAATTCAAAACAAAAGGAAAAACCTGCCGGACACGATGCTCGACAGGCTTTTTCTTTGGAGGCGCCAATCAGATTCGAACTGATGAATAAAGGATTTGCAGTCCTCTGCCTTCCCACTTGGCTATGGCGCCGCGGGACAGCAATTATCATACCACATACAAAATAAAAATTCAAGCCCTTTTTACGTATAATTTCCGGATTCGGGAAAAAAATAATCCATCATACAGTAAAACGGAGGAATTATCGTGAGATATTTCAAACCCCTCATCGCCCTGATGCTCTTCGTCGCGGCTTTGGGCTGGATCAGCTTTGACCAAAGCGAGATTGCCGAAACGGCATCGACGATGTCCTACAATGAACAGGTGTCTTTGCTCTCCCGCGCCATCCATGCCGAAGCGGAGGGCGAACCCTACATCGGCAAGGTCGGCGTCGGCGCCGTTCTGCTCAACCGCGTCAGACATTCGGAATTTCCCAATACTTTGAGCGGCGTTGTCTATCAGACCAACGCTTTGGAATCCGTCAGCAACGGCCGCATGAACTCAACGGCGGGAAAAGAATCGGTGAAAGCGGCTCAGGACGCCTTAAACGGCTGGGATCCGACGTACGGCGCTTTGTTCTTCTGGAACCCCTATAAACCCGTCAATAAATGGATGTGGACGCGGGAGATCACCGTTCAATACGGCGCCCACGTCTTCGCGCGCTAAGGAGGAATCAGCTATGTCCCATCGCTCTACGATCTTTTTTTTAACCTGCCTGACGATCATCGGCTTCTCCTGGGGCTTTTATCAATGCGCTCAGGTCGATAAGGCAGCGAGGATCATCGAAAACGACGCTTCCCGCTCCTTTTATGAACTGATGGCCGCCGCCGATGAGCTTTCGGTGCTCACCGCCAAAGCCGCCGTGGCCAAAGACAACGACACCCGCGCCGATCTCTACGCCGAAATCGGGCGCAAAGCCTACGTGGCTCAGGAAAATCTCTGCATGCTCCCGGTCTACAACAACACCTTGTCCGACACGGAGCACCTGCTCAACCAGACCGGCGATTACGCCGCCGTTCTTGTGAAAAAAGCGGCCCGGGCCGAAGAAGCCGATTCCGAAGAAGCCACGACCGTACGCAGGCTGAGCCGAAACATGAATGAGATGGCCAAATCATTGCACGAACTGGAAAAAAAGGACGTGAAGGCCTTTTCCTACCAAGCGATCAAAACCGCCTCAAAAAATATTCACAACAACGATTATAAAAACGGAATCGCTTTGGCTTCCCTCGCGGACATCAGCGAAACGGCGTCCAAATCCCCTTCCCTGATCTATGACGGCCCCTATTCCGATCACCTGGAAAACAAAGGCCCCGTTAAAATCGACGGCAAAAAAATTTCCCGCCGTGATGCCAAAGAAAAAGCCAAAGCCCTTCTCGGCGATGAATATGTTTACAGCTTCTACGGCAAAAGCTCCAAGGCCGCCGGTATCGCCGTCTATACCGTTGCCGTCAGAAAACACGATGACGGGGAACCCTTCGCTTATCTCGATTTCAGTGTTAACGGCGGCTATCCGGTGCAGTATACCGCCGCAAGCGAAGCCGAAGCCGACGCCGTCAAGGCGGACAAGGCCCTTGCCATCGCCGCGGACTTTCTCAAAAAAGCCGGCTATGACGGATTGCAGCCCGGCTATCACCTGACCAACAACCATATCCTGACGGCGAATTTCACGGCCATGCTCGGTGACGTTATCGTCTATCCCGATATGATCAAGGTCTCCGTTGACTTGAGTAACGGCAAGGTGGTCGGTCTCGACGCCAAAAACTATCTGGAATTTCACAGGGATAGAAAACTGCCGCAGCTGATCCTGACTCCCGCCGCCGCCGCGGAGCATCTGCCCGCCGGCGTCACCCCGGTATCCACCCGCAAAGCGATCATCCCCAAGGCCGATCAGAG
>CACXDX010000029.1 GCA_902766525.1 uncultured Bacillota bacterium
CGAGCAGGATCAGAGTTTTCCGGATCAAATCATTCTGTGTTGACTCTCCGCGCAGGATTTTTTCGATGCTCTGGCGATTGGGGAAATTATCCGAAGCGAATTGATGTATGAAGGTTTTGTTATTGAGGATCGGTTTGATGGTACGGTCTGTTTCGATATATCTGGTATCATCCGGATCCAGTCCCAAAATCTGAAGATAAATATTCCACGTGGAATCCGCTGTATCCTGATTTTTCATTTTATTATTATCGAAAAAATATTTCCGCTCCTGTGCGGCTGATCCGTCAGCCGCGGAGATCCTGTTCCACAGGTCCCTGATATATTCTTTAACCCTGACCTGATTGTAGCCGAATTGGGCAAGATTCCCGATGAAATACTTCAGCAGCAATTCGTCATCATTGCAGGATTGGAGAAAGACGATGATGTTTTTGGTGTAAAGGACATCTGCCGCATCCGGTACAGCGCCTTTCTTCGGCTGTGGAACTGCGCTGATCAGTTTCTCTGCCGTCTGATATCCCTTCCCGTGAAAGATGCAGTAAAAATAGACCGCTTCCCGGATCGTGTGACAATCAAAGCTGCGGTCCAGCATGACGGTGCGGAAGAACTCATTTGTTTCTTCGATGCTCAGGTTCAGCGCGAAAGCGATGCGGTATCCGGTCTCCCGTTCGAAGCCTTTCGGTTCGGTGAGCCATTTCAAAGCATTCCGGGCTTTGGCCGGTTCGATCCCTGCCTCAGCAAATTTTTCTTTCAAAAAGGCTGCTTTGGTTTCCGGATCATTTTCGCGGGTACATCCATGGGTATCCAGAAAATCACTGAGCGCTGTGTTGTGTCCCCGAAATGAAGCGATGATTTCCGGCAGTTTTTCGGCGGCATCATATTCATAGAGATCATCAGCACCTGCTGTAAGCTTTTCCGTATAAGAATCCATCAGTGTTTTCCTGCTTTCTAAAATAATAAGACCCCGTTTCGGGATCTTTAAATTATAACGGGAATATTGCCGGAATACAATCACGTTTCTCGGAACTTATATATCAGGAAACCCGTAACAGGTGATTATTACCGGGCTTCCTGTGGATACCATTCATCGGATGAGATACTTTTCCCGACAATCGTTACAGATGCGGGACAGACTTGAGACTAATTCGAATCCACGATGATCTCGCCGATGTAACCGCCCTTGGCGAAAGGATTCTCGTAAGGGCTGGACTTGTGGAAACAGTGTTCATAGCCGCTGCACAGTTCATCACTGCCGAGCCACGCCATACAGATATCGTAGGTGTGGAAGATCAGGTATTCTTTCGTTCCGTCATCGAGAATACTATACGCACCAATCTCATCTTCAGGCAGGGCATATATGCGGAGCTTCTGCGGTTCGGAGTTGACCTGTCCATCGTCCCAGGTGAGGTAGATCGTGACCTTATCCGTTATCCAGGCTTTGTAACTCAGCCGGAAAGCGGGGCCCTCCGCTCCGGGCACACCGCCCCTGACCTCGGCGGGCAGACCGACAAGGGAGACTGTATAGCCCTGTCCGGTCACTTTACCATTGAAAACGACCGGTATCTCCACTTTGCTGTCTCCGCTGCTGACCTTCAGACTGACATTCTTCGCCTCTGCCACCACCTGATCGCCGTTCATAACGCGGATCGTGAAGCTCAGCGTCAGGTCCTTCACTCCATACGGGATGCCATAGCTGCCGTTCCGCTGAACATGGTAGACATCGGCGATAACGTCCTCCGTCTCTGTTATCAGAACAATGATTCTGCCGCACGGGTCTTTCGGACTGCCGAGGTCTCCGTAATTCTCATTGCCTTTGACATACCACTCCACTGTGTAGCTGCCCGGCCCGGTCCGTTCCGGCACTTTCTCGCTGAAATCCTGTTCATCTTCTACAACACGATACAGGATGGTCCCGTTTTCGGCCTCACCCGGTTCCTCGAGCAGCTTCTGCGATACATTTTCACTGTATTTCAGGTATTCCGGACCCTGTGGTTCTTTGATAATTTTCTGCACTCCTGTCGGGTTCTTGAGCGTGATCACGGCATAATTTGTCGGCTTACCGGAAACAATGATCTGTGAATCGCTTTCACGGGTTACGCTGATGCCGTTGACCGTTTCCACAGCATAGTCTTCAGGGAAGTAATAGCCCTCATCCGCGGTATAGACCACATCCGTGACCACTGTCCCGTATGAGACCGTCTGTTCAGCCGCACCGGACCCATCC
>CACXDX010000030.1 GCA_902766525.1 uncultured Bacillota bacterium
GGCATACTCGATGAAGAATCCTATAAGGAAAAGCTCTGGCAGCACACACCGCTGACGGATTTTTGGAGAATCGGACGCGGCACGGCACGGCGTCTCGCCGCTCACGGCATCCATACCATGGAACAGATCGCTCATGCTGATGAAGATCTGCTTTACGACCTTTTCGGTATCGATGCCGAACTCCTTATTGATCACGCATGGGGCATTGAACCGACGACCATCGGTGATATCAAGGCCTATCATCCAAAAAGCAAATGCATCACCGGCGGCCAGGTATTGATGAGAGATTACGAATATCAGGAAGGATTGGTCATTCTGCGGGAAATGAGTGACCAGATATGCCTTGACCTCGTTGCCAAAGACCTTGTCACCGACAGCGTTTCTCTTTACGTCGGTTATTCCCGCGAATATCTGACCGCACCGGCAAAGGGAACCGCCTCTCTTCCTCTGCAAACCAACGCCGATCATATCATCACACCGGCCCTCGTTGAACTTTACGAAAAGATTGTCAATCCGAAATATAAAATCAGACGTTTTAATCTTTGCTGCAATAATGTGGAAAAACCAAAGGAACCTCTGCAGCCGAGCCTTTTTGACGATTCGGAAAACAGCGAAGAACTCCAACGGGAGCATAAACTGCAGGAAACCGTGATCACCATCAAACGACGCTTTGGGAAAAATACGATTTTAAAGGCGCTGGACTTAACGGCGGAAGCAACGGCAAAAGACCGTAATAAACAGATCGGAGGCCATAAAAGTGGCGAAGAAACCCGGAAATAAAATGCCCGTCAGTGAACGGGCAAAACAATTCATGCCGTTTTCCGCTCTGACCGGCTTAAACAGAGCCCTCGCCGAAAAAGAACGGGAAATGATCGCCGAAAAAAAGGAAAGACTGTCAGAAGATCAGAAAGCATTGCTGGATCGGAAAATACGTTTGCTTCATCAAGGTGAGACCATCATCGTCAGCCATTATCATTTCGGCAGATATCGGGAAACAGAAGGCAGTTTCAAAGAGATTGATCCCGTCTACGGCGTGCTCTATTTTGAAAACGGCGATGCCATTCCCTTCGCGGACATTAAAGATATCAAATAAAAAATGATATGGAAAACCATATCATTTTTTTATTTTCAGTTTTTTTAATTCCTCTTTGTGCTCCGGTGGCACGCGATAACTTTCAACAGCCTTTTGGATCGCCTTGTTGTGCACCCACGGTTCAAGAACTTTCTCTTTGAAAAAAGGAAGGATCTCATCATAGTGCTTTGTCAGGGCCGTAGCAAAATACCAGGCGATCATCATGCGCACATAATAATCCTCATGTCGAACGGCAGCCACTTCTTTCGCAAAAGAAAGCTCAAAATCATCATCAAGATAATAAGTCATCAAAACGCCGATTCCGTAGCGGATCGTATAGGGATGCTCCGATCTCATCCACCGTTTGGCGTCGTCAGTCAATCCTCGCGGACGTTTTTTAAACAGCTTCGGTTTTAAAGAATCACACGTTGCCCAATTATCCACATAGGGCAAAAACACGTCAAGTGCCTCAATCAAAAGGTCATAATCTTTAATGAGCGCGATGATCTCGGCATGCACATTGTTTTCTTCATAGTACTCATGTGGCAGCGAACGGATAAAATCATCGATTTCCGGATCTTTTGCCTTTTCCTTAGCAAACTTGCGCAGAGCGGGCATCCGCACACCGATCACCCGTTCGGGATCCACGTTGGGAATAAGCT
Organism: uncultured Bacillota bacterium; assembly: GCA_902766525.1. Lineage (GTDB taxonomy): Bacteria > Bacillota > Dehalobacteriia > UBA7702 > UBA7702 > UBA7702. The sequence goes on from CACXDX010000030.1 coordinate 1,735, forward strand.
TTTGATGAAATTTTTGATAAGACGGATCCGCCAACTCAAAAAGGGCGCGGCGGATATCTTCAACGATCGGCATCATTTTTTAAAAAGTAACCTCACGGGGCGGGCGTGTGAAAGAGGAAAAGGTCGCTGTACCGTCTTTAAGGAAAAATACTTCGGTATTGCCGTCACCGGGGGTATACATTTCTTTTAATTCGGGATATTCTTCCAACATATGCTCCTGCGCTTCTATACGGGGATCTTCCTGGGCTGTGGCGGCAACTCTGAGCCAGGTTTCACCGTCAAAAGCACAAATCTCGATTTTGGGATAGGCATGCATTTGTTTTGAAACATCCTTTGCTTTCCCGGTTTGGATATAGAGGCGATTTTCAAAAAGATCAACGGTTCCGAAGGGGCGAACGCGGGCTTGATCCCCGTCGATGGTCGCCAGATAATAGATTTTACATTTTTTTAAAAAGGAATAAACTTCTTTCATAATTATGTCCTCCTGTGTTTGGTCGTATGTTTATTTCTTCCACCCTATTATACAGACAAGATATCGGGATTGTCAACATTTTTAAAAAGGGTCTTCTTGCTTCCGTATCCGGAATCGGCTATAATGAAAAAAAAGATTTAGGAGTTATCATGGACAAAAAGAAAAAAATCATGCGGATCACGATCATCGTCGCTGCCGCAGCCGTTCTTTTCATCATGATCCGGTTTATCAGTCCGTTTCCGCCGCGAACCTGCGGCAGTGACGAATTTGGCATCGTTCCGTATGAAAGCGCATACGATAAAGATCATGATGCCATCGACGACCAAACCGATATATTACGAAATGCAAAAGCGTATATTGAGACAAAACCAAAATACGAAAGCCGCTACTACGTCGGAGGCTATCCCGACGACGGATGCGGCGTCTGTACCGATGTCGTGGCTTTTGCGCTGCGGGACGCAGGCTATGACCTCCGAAACGCCGTTGCAGACGATCGTATGAAACACCCGGAAAAATACGGGAACGATGCTCCCGATATCGACATCGACTTTCGCCGCGTCGCCAATCTCAAGGTTTTCTTCTCCTCTCACGCGCTGTCCCTCACCACCGATACCGATGTGATCGAAGCGTGGCAGGGCGGTGATATCGTTATCTGGGAAAAACACATCGGCATCATCTCCGATCGCCGCAACAAAAACGGCGTTCCCCTCGTGCTTCATCACGCCCGTCCTTTTCCCTTTCAACTTCGCTACGAAGAAGATGTTTTGGCAAGCTACGGAAAAATCATCGGACATTACCGTATCGATGAAGATCTCTTTTAACGGCACTCACCGCGGCGAACATGACCGATATCGGTAACGATCTCATAACCGGCCGCCCGTACTCTCGCCTCGAGACAGACGCGGCATTGCGCCGCTTCCTCACCTGTGCAGATTTTATTTTCATATAAATCGTATTTTTCCCGCGTTTCCACGGGGGAAAGATTGGGCATAACGACATTGGCTCCGGCTTTCAGTCCCATTTCACGACCATTGACGTCAATCGTACCCAGAGCAGTCGTCGCAGGGATCAAGGCATAGGGAAACATCAAACGCAAAACGGCGATAAGGCGAAGGGTCAAAGATAAGCTGCCGTCGGCCTTGTCGGCAAAGGGCGTCTCCCGATGGTGGATATACGGACCGATCCCGATCATATCCGGCATCAACTCCCGGAGAAAATGTAAATCTTTAAGCAAATGCTCCGTTTTCTGATAGGGAGATCCCACCATAAAACCGCTTCCCACCTGAAAACCGATTTCCTTTAAAGCAAAAAGACATTTTTTTCTGTTTTCAAGACTCATTGAATCGGGGTGGAGCATATGATAATGCTCCGGATCGGCGGTCTCATGGCGCAGCAGATAGCGATCGGCACCGGCGTCAAAAAAGCGTCGGAAGCTTTCTTCGCTTTTTTCTCCGATTGAAAGTGTTACGGCACAATCGGGGTATCTCTTCTTTAATACCGAAATGATTTCGCAGATGCGCTCATCGGAATAATAGGAGTCTTCTCCTCCCTGCAGAACAAAGGTCCTGTATCCAAGAGCGTACCCCTCATCGGCACAAGCATAGATTTGCCGCGAAGAAAGACGATAACGCTCCGCCTTTTTATTACTTCTTCGAATACCGCAGTAGAAACA
>CACXDX010000031.1 GCA_902766525.1 uncultured Bacillota bacterium
GCTCTTCCTCTTTCACTCTCTTATCTTCCAAAACTTCATAGAGCGTATCCGCCTCATTGGCGCGTACCGTCTCTCTCAATTCCGCCACACGGATCTTCAAACGCCTCGTACCCATGGCGATATCGATAACGTCACCGACCTTCAGCTCTTTGCCGGCCTTCGCCGGCAGATCGTTCACGCGGATCTTCCCCGCTTCACAGATTTCTTTCGCCACGGTGCGGCGTTTGATCACGCGGCTTACCTTAAGATATTTATCCAGCCTCATTTTTTGCTTCCTTCCCTTTTCTCGGCAACGCGGGAACGATAACGTGTTTTACGATATCATCCTCTGTCTTGTCCTAAAGCGACCTCCTTTTTCTCGGGTGTTTCCGAAGGAGGCCGCGGAGTATTTGTTTTCAGTTCTTTTCCTCTGCCTTGATCCGATCCCAATAAGCATCCATTTCTTTAAGACTCAATTCTTTGAGATCTTTCCCTTCGGCGAGGATCAGATCTTCCATTTCATAGAAACGGCGGCGGAATTTCTCGGTACTTTCTCTCAGCGCCTCTTCGGCGTCGACATGATAAAAACGGCTCCAGTTGACGACGGCAAAAAGCAGATCACCGATCTCATCCCGGATCGCCGCTTCATCTCCGCCGGCGGCAGCTTCCCTGACCTCTTTGATCTCCTCCGAGATCTTTGCCTCGACGTCTTCGCTTTGATCCCAGTCAAAGCCGACTTCCGCGGCTTTTTTCTGCACTTTCTGGGCACGATACAAGGCGGGGAAGGTTCGAGGAATGTCGAGACGGCGGCTGACCTTGCCCTTATCCTCTTTTTCTTCTTCTTTAATGGCGGCCCAGTTAACAAGAACCTCATCGGCGGTATCGCAATGCTCACTGCCGAAAACGTGAGGATGACGGCGAATCATTTTTTCGCTGATTCCGTCCGCCACATCGGCAAAATCAAACACGCCTCTTTCTCTGCCGAGTTGAGCATGGAAAACCACCTGCAGCAAAAGATCACCGAGTTCTTCCTGAAGATCATCGTCATCGTTTCTGTCGATGGCGTCAATGACTTCATAGCATTCTTCTATCATGTATTTACGCAGAGAGATATGATCCTGCTCCTTATCCCAGGGGCATCCGTTTTCCCCTCTCAACTTTTCCATGATCATCAGGAGACGCGCCATGGCTTCCCGGCTTTTTTCTGTTTCTTCTTTTGTCATATTCAAACTTCTTTCCTGTTATTTTACGGTCTTATCACCGTCTTTTTCCGTTTTCATCAGTTCAGACATATTGATCCGCGACAAAGCAAAGATCGACTCCGTTCTCAGCCGGTTGATCTTATCAAGGCGCGTCAGCATCACCGCGGCCTGAGCTCTGGTCGCCGTTTCCCGCGGATCAAAATCCGTATCGTTGACGCCGCTCATCAATCGCTTGGCGCTCACAAAAGCAACGGCATTTTTCGCCCAGGCATGAATATCCTTATCATCGGCATAAGCCGTCTCATCCGCTTCGGGGATATAAAACCCGGTATAGGCGAGAAAATTCGCCAGCATCACAGCGGCTTGTTCCCGCGTAACTTCCGCATCGGGAGAAAAAGCCTTGGCCGACGTTCCTTTAACGATCCCGGCTTCCGTTCCCCAATCGACGGCTTTGGCATACCAGGCACCGGTCTTCACATCTTTGAAAACGGTTTTACCATCGATTTCTTCGGGAGAAAGCATCAGCTTCGATCCTTTTTTTCCGGCGGGGAAACCTTCGGGATAATTCATATTATCGGCCATGCGGTAAAGAGCGGCAATAAACATTGCTCTCGTAATCGGATAGTTCGGACCGAATTTTTCCTTGCTGATACCGTTCATCAGCTCATGTTCCCGCACATATTGGATGTAGGCGTAAGCCCAGTGATCCGGCAGGTTATCTTCATCGTAAGCATAGGGATCGGACTTGATCGGGCCGAGATCGACGCCGTCGGCGGGAGCGTTTGTATAGGTGCGGCCGTCTTCCATTTCGATGCCCTTGCGCCGGAAAAGCTCGCTGACCGTCACAAAGGTATAGCCTTCTTTTTTCAACTCATCCACGGCGGCAATCACGCCTTCCACCGAAGTCTCATGGATATCATGGACGAGAATGATCGCGCCTTCCTCGGCGGATGATACGATATTCTCTCTGACGATTTCCGGGTCACGATATTTCCAGTCCAACGTATCCACAGACCACATCACGATGGGGCGTTCGGCATAACTCTTTTCGGCGGCGGTCAATGCGCCGTAAGTGGGACGGAAAAGCAATTTCCCCACATCTTTGCCGACCGCGCGGTCAATGGCATCTTCGGTGCGGTTCAGTTCGCTGACAAATTGTTCCTGATCCAATTCTGCGAGCTTAGCATGGGACCAAGTATGATTGGCCAGCTCATGGCCTTCTTTGTATTCTCTTTTCACCGTATCGGGATATTTCTCGACGCAGGAACCGACGAGAAAAAAGGTAACTTTGACTTTTTGTTTCGCCAAAGCATCCAGTAAACCTTCGGTATAAAGTCCCGGACCGTCGTCAAAAGTGAGCGCAATGAGTTTATCTGCGGCGCTGACGGGCAAGGGATTGACGACGAGCCCTGTTAGAACGATTATGATTACGATGGCGAGTAACGGTTTTCGCATGAGTCCTTTCCTTCCACCGACCGGAGGTCGAATGAGAACGAGATAATACAAATCGGACAAAGCCGACAGCATAAACAATCAGTACAACAACGGAAAAAATCAGAAATCCCCAGGGGAACCCTTCGTCTTGGTCTTTATTATTCCCGCTCTTTTCCTTATTATCAGAATTTTCGCGCGTACCGTTGTCGGTACCGAGATCAACACCGTTTCTCGGAGCATTGGTATAAACCACGCCCGGTTTCAGCGTTTCTCCTTTTCGTTCATATAATTCACTGACGGTAACAAAAGTATAGCCTTCCTCCGTCAATTCGTCGATCGCGGCGATACAACCGTCCACAGAGGTCTCATAGAGATCATGCATGAGGATAATGGCCCCGTCGGAAGCCTGAGATACGATCCGGCTATGAACGGCATCGGCGTCACGGGATTTCCAATCCAGCGTATCGAGAGACCAGAGGATCAGAGGTTCATCCACAACGGCAGAGACCGCATCGTTCACCTTGCCGCCGGGAGGACGAACCAGCGTCTTGCCGATATCGGTTCCGATCACTTTACTGATCACGTCATTGGTATCATCGATCTGCTGATTGATGGCAGCACTGTCACCGTTGGTGAGATAAAAATGCTCGTAAGTATGATTGGCGATCTCATGACCTTCTTTATATTCTCTCATGATCAGATCGCTGAATTCTTCCACACGACTGCCGACCACAAAAAAGGTCGCTTTGATATGGCGCTTTTTCAGCTCATCCAGGAGCTTCCCCGTAGCGGAACTGGGGCCGTCGTCAAAGGTCAGTGCCATCAAACCTCCGTATAATTTGACAGAAGACTCTTCTCC
>CACXDX010000032.1 GCA_902766525.1 uncultured Bacillota bacterium
ACCGCTCAGGCCTACTATGCCGTCGTCGCTTTGGATCGTATGGAAAAGGGAGAATCCTTCCTTTACGCCTTGACGGAATGACAGGAAAAACAAAAACGACTTTGCTGTCATCCTGAGCTTTTTATGCTCCATGTTATTCTGATGGGTGCATTGATTGGCCGGGTCACTGCGAAGACGAACTTTGTTTTTTATCTGACCACAGAAACCCTTTGGGTTTTTGCGTACCTCTGTCCTGTATGAAGCCTGCGGCTTCATCGCAGGTCAGAGGCAAAGGATCCCGTGGAGAGACGTACTGTTTCGATCAGGGGGATTCTTCGTCGCTGCGCTCCTCAGAATGACAGGAAAAGCACTTCTCGAAATGACGGAAGCGGGGACAGACAGTATAACTGCCTGTCCATGCCGAAAAAGCGTTAAAGTCAAAATCCGATCATAAAAGAAAATTCCCACAAAGTGGGTTTTTTCTTTTTTTGGCGGAGTGGGTGGGATTTACCCCTTACGGGCATAAACTTCGTTTCAGTGCGCCGCTTGGCACCTTCTGCGCGGGGAAATCCCGTCTCTTCGACCGCGGACAACCGTCTGTGGTTCGTCCCGCGTCCGCTTCGTCGGGCGTTTCCCCGCCCATAAGCCGCCGATCAACGCCCTGAAAACATCCTCCCGACAATCTATTATAAAATAAAAACCCTACGACGTAGGGTTTTTATTTTATGGCGGAGTGGGTGGGATTTACCCAAAGGGCATAAACTTCGAATCCTCTCAATAACTATCAAAAAAAAGAAGACCCTGATTTACAGGATCTTCTTTTTTATGGCGGAGTGGGTGGGATTCGAACCCACGTGCCGGAGTTACCGACAAACTGATTTCGAGTCAGCCCCGTTATGACCACTTCGATACCACTCCATATGCGAACATTGCTATTTTATCATAAAAAACCCGTTCTTACAAGGTTTCTTTCCTTCTTCGTCGAAAAAAATTTTCCGTCAGCTCTGCGCATTCCTTTTCACAGATACCGCCGAGGATCTTAGGCGTGTGATTGAACGCGCCTTCTTTCAGCAGATCCGTTTTTGATCCGAAGGCGCCCCACTTCACATCCCAGGCGCCGAAAACGACCGTGCCGATCCTGGCCTGTAAAATCGCGCCGGCACACATCGGACAGGGCTCCATGGTGACGTAGAGGGTGACGTCATTCAATCGCCATTTGCCCAATTCCCGCGCCGCCTTCCGAATGACATCGATCTCGGCGTGAGCCGTAGGGTCGTGATCCGCTTCTTTGCGGTTGTGGCCTCTGGCGATGATCTCGCCGTTATATACGGCGACGGCGCCGACGGGAACATCGCCCCGATCTTCACCATATTGAGCTTCTTTGATGGCCTCCGCCATGAAAAAACGATAATCCTTTTCCATAATTTCATTATAACACAGGCCCGAACGAAAAAAAAGCGCGAAGAGGATCTTTGCCGGTTTTTTCGGCAAAATATCATTGTTTTGTAAAAAAACGGTTGCATTTTTGATATTGATATGATATCATAATAATATCATCAAGATATAACAAAAGATGATGAAATTCGGAGCGCTGAAATGAGAAAAACTGCCTGCACCGACAATAGAATCCATAGAATGCTCCACCCGAATCCATGGTCCGGAACGATCGCTGCGGCGACCGCTGCCGACGCGCGAGCGTTTCTCCCCGTTACTGCCCGGGGCTCGCGATCATTCCCGTTTCTCTTTTCATCGTTCAGAGAAACTGTCCGCATGCTCTTGCGGATCTCCTCCCGGAATGTCGGCCGGACCATGGTGGAGCCGCGACGATTCGTCTTCGCCTATTGCGACGAAGATGTTGTTTTGAGGGAAAGATCCGCCCGCCTTTCCCCAAAACCGGTATGATCCCATGTCATCTCCGAAAACTGCAAAAAAAACTTTTCCTCTTCGCCTCGATCCTCAGATGTACCGTGCGCTGGAACAGTGGGCATCCGAAGAAATTCGGAGTGTGAACGGCCACATAGAGTACCTGTTGAGAGAAGCCCTGATCAAGGAAAAGCGCATAAAAAAAGATGGTAGTACAACATAAAAGCTCTGCTCTCGTTCACAACAATGTCGGGAACGGAGTTTTTTCTTTGATTTACCTTTGCGGAAAAATATGTTATAATTAAAAAAAGGTCATAAAAAGCTTTTTTATAAGAGGTGTATTATGATAAATAAAAAAATCCAATATTTCGTCACTTTGGCCGAGTGCCTTTCTTTTACCAGGGCCGCCAATGAGCACGGCGTCAGCCAAACGGCGATCAGTCAGTATATCGCCGCTTTGGAACAGCGCCTCGGCGTGAAGCTTTTCAATCGGAATCCCCACTCCGTTTCTTTGAGTGAAGCGGGGAAAGTCTATTATCAGCGCGTGACCCATATCATCCAATATTACGAAGATACGGTCGCGAAAACACTGGCCGCGGCAAAAGCTTATCGCGGCTATGTCAAGGTCGGCATCGGCATTTACGAATACTACAATACCGATGCTTTTTTCTCCTTACTGCTGGATCGCTATCCGGATATCAAAACCGACATCTATCAATATCCCTATGATGAGCTGACGCGCCGCCTGAAAAGCGGAGAGCTGGATCTGATCGTCGCCATCGATCTCTGCAAGGAATCCTTCGCCAAGAAAGAGATCCGCACGAAGCATCTCTTTTCTTCCGGCAACTGTATCGTTGCCGATCAAAGTATTGCCAAAAAATACCCGCAGGGCGATGCCGCCGCGATGCTCCGCGAGGAATACCTGATCACCAACTGCGAAAACGAAGGACCTTCCTCCATGGAAATGCTGCGTAATCTGCTCGTTGATGAAGTCGGTTTCTTCCCCGAAAGAACCACGCGGACCAACAGCATCAACGCTCAGCTGATGATGGTTCGCGCCAAACAGGGTGTGGCGATCGTGCCCGATTTTATCAAAGAAATCTATGCTCCGGAATTTGTGCGCATTCCATGCTCTCGTCCGCCTTATGAATATGAGCTGATGAGTCTCTCCGAAAATGAAAATCCGGCTGTTGATACCGTGATGAAGCTCTCCGAGGAGTTGGAGAAATGATCTGTGCCGCGATCTTGGCGGGCGGTTTGGGTACCCGCATGAAAAACAAAGATCATCTTCCCAAACAATTTCTGCCCTTAGACGGCAAGCCGATGCTGCTTCGCACGATAGCGCCGTTTTATCATTGCCGCGAGATCGAAAAGATCGTCGTTTGTGTAACGAAGGGATGGGTAGAATACAGCCAAAAGCTCATTGACGGCGAATGGCCCGCTGAGGATCGGATCGCCGTTATCGAAGGCGGCAGCGACCGTCTCGGCAGTCTGATCAATGCCTGTTCCTTTTTGCGCGGGAAAAAAGATGTTTCCAAAGAGACAATCCTGTTGACTCACGACGGTGCTCGTCCCTTTGTCGGAGAGGAAATCATTCGCGCTAACATCGAGGCAATGCAAGCGTATGATTGTGTGACGACGGCGGTTCCCGTTGTCGATACCATTCTCACTTCCGCCGACGGGAAACGCGTGGATGACATTCCGAATCGAAGCAGCCTCTATGCCGTGCAGACGCCGCAGACGTTTCGGCTCGGGGCGTTAACGGAAGCGATTGAATCACTGACAAAAGAAGAAAAAAGCGTCCTGACGGACGCTGCGAGGATTTATTTGATGAGGGGTAAATCGGTGGGGATCGTACCCGGAAGCTCCGATAATTTTAAGGTGACGGAAAAGAAAGATTTGAAATTGGCCGATTTACTTCAAAAAAGCTGAATAAAAAGCAAACAACTCCGATCATACCATGATCGGAGTTGTTTTTTTATTGTTCTTTATGATTTCAGCATATCGATATATTCCGGGAGCACCTGCTCGAAGCAGACGCCGTAACGCGGTTCCGTTTGCGCGTCCCTGGTTTTGCGGATACATGCCACCGTGTAGTCGACGGCGATGCGGGTCGCTTCTTTGAGAGGGAAGCCGTTGACGAGGGCGCCGACGAGAGCGGAACCGAAGACGTCTCCGGTGCCGTGATAATAGCCTTCGATCAGGTTATTCATCAGATAGCTGACATTTTTTCCGTCGGAAGCGGCGGCGCCGAGTTTGCCTTCGGCGAAGGAGACACCGGTAAGCACGACTTTTTCCGCGCCGAGACCGTGGAGGGCATCGAGAACGGCGAGAATATAATCTTCATCATAGCCGCTTTCTTTATAGGGCAGTCCGGTCATGTAGGATGCTTCCGTCAGATTCGGCATGATCAGATCGGCTTTTCCGCAGAGAGAAGCCATGCCTTTGGCAAATTCCTCATCGAAGAGGGCATAAAGCCGGCCGTTGTCGCCCATAACGGGATCGACGCAGACGAGACCGTTTTCGCCGCGGAAATCGGCGAAAATCTCTTTCATCATTTCGATCTGGGCGAAGGAACCGAGATAGCCGGTATAAATCGCGTCGATGGGGAAATTCAGCGTTTTCCAGTGATCGGTGATCGGCTTGATCTCATCGCTGAGATCGCGGAAGGTGAAGCCTTCAAATCCGCCGGTGTGTGTGGAAAGCACCGATGTCGGCAGGATGCTGCATTCCGCGCCGGAAGCGGATATGATTGGCAGCGCTACCGTGAGGGAGCATCTTCCGACACAGGAAATGTCGTGAATGGCGAGAACTCTTTTCTGTCTTTTCATGTTTAAGTACCCTTTCTTTTTTGGGAGTTATTATACCACTGCGCGGTTATGCCGTCAATAAAAATATAGGTTAAAAAATTCATCTTTACATCGTCTTCGGGGAAGGATATAATGAGAAGTAAGCAATTTATCATTTGAAAGAAGGATATTTTATATGGCTCAGACAACGGCGGGGAAAGACTGCACCCCCAAAAAATGTGAAAGCTGTCATCTCGATTGCGACAGCCGCAAAGCGATCGCCAAGGAAGAGGTCAACGCCTACAGCAGCGTAAAAAAGGTGATCGGTGTGATCAGCGGCAAAGGCGGCGTCGGCAAATCCCTGGTAACATCCCTTTTGGCTCAGGACGTAAACGGACGCGGTTTTCGTACGGCGATCCTTGATGCCGATCTGACGGGGCCTTCGATCCCTCAGGGTTTCGGTATTCACGGCCGTGCGGAAAGCAGTGAGGAAGGGTTGATCCCCTCTCTGAGTAAGGATGGGATCAAAGTGATGTCGATCAATCTTTTGCTGGAAAATGAAAACCAACCGGTAATCTGGCGCGGTCCCATCATCGGCGGCGCCGTGAAACAATTCTGGACCGATGTGGTATGGGGCGATATCGATTATATGTTTGTTGATATGCCTCCCGGTACCGGCGATGTGGCATTGACGGTTTTCCAGTCTTTGCCCGTGGACGGGATCATTATTGTCACCTCTCCCCAGGAATTGGTCTCGATGATCGTCAGCAAAGCCGTGAATATGGCACGGCAGATGAATATTCCCATCATCGGTATTGTGGAAAATATGTCCTACATCAAATGCCCCGACTGCGGCAAGGAGATCAAAATGTTCGGTGAAAGCCGTATTGAAGAAACGGCCGCCGAGTTCGGTCTGCCCGTCCTCGGTCGTCTGCCTCTCGATCCCAAGGTTGCCGCCGCCTATGATGACGGCGAGATCCGGATCTTCCCGGATCATTGGGATACGAAAATCACCGATGCCTTTATTGAGGAGAAAGATTGAACAAAAATGAAAGAGTATATACTCCGCCGAAAAAAACAAGCATTGAGCGACAGTGAAATCGCCGCGGTCATTGAACGCGGCAGCTATGCCGTTCTGAGCCTCTGCGGTGAGGAAGGTATGCCCTACGGTGTGCCGCTGAATTACGTTTTTGATGACGGCTGCTTTTATTTCCACTGCGGCAAGCGGGGGCATAAATTGGAATTGATCGCCGAAAACGCCCGGGCTTCTCTGACGATCGTGGACAGAGATACCGTGATTCCTTCCCGTTTTGCCACCGATTTTATCAGTGTGATCGCGTTCGGTCGAGTCGAAGTCATTGAAGATGACGCGGAAAAATATCGCAGCATCCGTCTTCTTGCCGATCGTTTCGGGATCGATGATGACCATGCCAAAGAAGAGGAGATTCATTCCACCTTCAATGCTTTGACGATGCTCCGCTTTCGTCCGGAGAAAATCAGCGGTAAAATGGCAAAAGCGTTGCTTGATCGGAGAGCGGAGCTCTTTTGATCAATATAAAAGAGTGAAAGACCGTTTTGGGAAATGATCTCAAAACGGTCCTTTTTTATGAAAAACAGTAAAAAAGCAGGAGAATCCCGCTTTCTAACGTATTTATAAATATAGTGACTTTTTAATGCGAGGTGACGTCGGAATGATGACCCGGGAGGATCTGGAACAAAGGGAACAGGATATCTTATCGCCCTTGGCGGCAAAGAGCGCACAGAGCAGGGGCCGGCTTTCCCCTGCGCAGCCCTGCCCTCTGCGTACCGATTTTCAGCGTGACCGGGACCGCATCATCCATTCCAAAAGCTTTCGTCGGCTGAAATACAAAACCCAGGTGTTCCTTCCCGGCGGCGGCGATCATTATCGCACCCGGCTCACTCATACGCTGGAAGTGGCTCAGATCGGCCGTACCATTGCCCGCGGGCTCAATCTCAATGAGGATCTCACCGAGGCCATCGGTCTCGGCCATGACCTCGGACATACGCCCTTCGGTCACGCCGGCGAGCGGATGCTGGACAGCCTGCTGCAGCCGGATTATCATTTCCGTCATAATGAACAGAGCCTGCGTATCGTCGATGCTCTCGAGAACGGCAAAGGGCTGAATCTGACCGAAGAGGTCCGTGACGGGATCCTTCATCACACCGGAGAGACGCTGCCCTTTACTTTGGAAGGTCAGATCATTCGTTTTGCCGACCGCATCGCATACGTCAATCACGATATCGACGATGCCCTCCGCATCGGTTTGCTGAAGCAGGAGGATATTCCGCGGACGCACGATGCGTTTCTCGGTACGACCCACGGCAGCCGCATCGACGCTCTCGTCGGTGATATCATTGCCGCGAGTGACGGGAAAGAAGCCATCGCTCAATCTTCCGAAGGTGAGGCGGCTCTGGCGGAATTGCGGGCCTATCTGTTTGAGCATCTTTATTCGTTGGACCAGATCGCGTCCGAAGAGGAAAAGGGATGCCATATTTTAAAAGCGCTCTTTGAATATTACAGTGTTCATGAGAAGGAGATCCCCGATTCCATTCCCGATGGTCCCCTGCCTCTGCGGGTTCGGGATTACGTCGCCGGCATGACCGACAAATTTGCCGAGGAGCGATATAAGGAGATTTTCATCCCCACGGGCTTCCATTTTTAATGATTGTATAAATTGCCGATCCATGTATAAACTACGGAGAGAAAACCATGACACAAGGCATGATCCCGAGAGAGATTATTGATGAAATATTAGATCGCACCGATATCGTGGCTCTGATCGAATCCTATTTGACGTTGAAGAGACAGGGCCGTAATATGGTGGGATTATGTCCTTTTCACCTTGAAGATACACCGTCTTTTTCCGTTTCTCCCGATAAGCAGATGTTCTATTGCTTCGGTTGTCAAAAAGGGGGTAACGCCATTACCTTTGTGATGGAATATGAACATCTTTCCTTTACGGAGGCTTTGGAAAAGCTGGCGAACCGTGCCGGCGTAACATTGCCCAAACGGGAAATGAGTGAAGGACAAAAGAAGGTTTATGACGAAAAACGCCGTCTTAAAGAGATCAACAAGGCCGCGGCGGGTTTCTTCCGGAAACAGCTGCTGCAATCCGCCGATGCCCTGGCTTATTTGAAGAAGCGGGGCCTGAGCAAGGAGATGATCGAATCTTTTGCTTTGGGGTATGCGGGGGATCACTGGGATCACCTGAAAAATGAACTGCAGAAGCAGGGCTTTCGTGAGGAAGATATGCTCTCGGCGGGCGTTCTCTCCCAATCGGGCAACGGACGCTGCTACGATCGTTTCCGCAATCGCCTGATGTTTCCGATCTGTGATAAAAAAGGAGATTTCATTGCTTTCGGCGGCCGCGTGCTCGATGACGCTTTGCCAAAATATCTGAATACGCCGGAAACAGCGGTTTTTCATAAGGGGAAAAATCTATACGGTTTGCATCTGGCTTATTCCGCCATTCGCCGTGAAGGCGAGGCGATCCTGCTTGAAGGCAATGTGGATGTAATTACGGCGCATCAGTTCGGTCTGGATAACGCCGTCGCCCCCTTAGGGACGGCCTTTACGGAAGATCACGCCAAAATATTGAAACGCTACTGCGACCGGGTGATCGTCGCTTTTGACGGTGACGGCGCCGGACAGCGTGCCACCGATAAAGCGCTCGATATTCTGATAAACGTGGGTATGCGTCCTTACGCTTTGACGCTGCCGGCGCCCCGCGATCCCGATGATTTCCTGCGTTCCGAAGGGGTCGAGGCCTGGAAAAAATTGCGGGAAAAAGCACTGACTTATATGGATTTTAAGATCCGCAGGGCCATGAATGAATATGACGCTCAAAGCGCCGAGGGAAAAGCGGATATCTTATCGTCTCTCGGCCCGGCGCTGATCAAGGTTAAAAATCAGGTGGAACGCAGTGAATATATCCGGGAAATCAGCGAGATCCTCGATATCGATGAGGAGCTGGTGCGCAATGACGTTCGGCGCAAGCTTTCCGAAGGACGCAGTGATTTCGGTCGTGATCTTGATCTCGGCGGGGAAAGGGGTTCCCGCGGTGTGGAATTGGCCCGTAAGAGCGTTCTCTACTATGCGGCGGAACACCGTCAGACCTTTGAGGAGATCGAAAAGGCCACCCACTGGGATTTTCTGACCGACGCCGCGGAAAAAGCCGTCGTGCGGGTGATCCGCTTACGTAAAGAGGAATACAGTTGGAAATTCAGGGATCTGGTGGATTTGGCCGCAGAAGAAGATCAGGCCTTGATTTATCATTTTATCATGGACGATCCTTTCGATCTTGTTGCCGATAAGGATTCGATGTTCAAAGATTGCTGGCGTACGCTGCGCAAAGATTCTTTACTGAAACAGAAGGAATCGCTGCGCAGGCAGATCAAAGAATCTGAAAAAAGTGGAAATAATGAAGATATTAATGTACTTTTAAGGAAATTTGCCGAGATTCAGCAGGAATTAAGGAAAATTTAGTGAATATATAGAGAGAAAAAAACGAATTGTTTGTACGGAAAAACGGTGAAGATGATTTATAACGACGAAAAACAATCACAACAGCATAATGATATTCCCGATGTGAACTGGGATAAGGAATGCGACGTAAAAGATGATTTCATGAATCTGGACGCCGTCAAAAAGCTGATGCAGGTCGGGAAGGCCCAGAATTATCTGAAAACCTCGGATATTCGGGACGGCCTTGCGGAGGTTGATCTTTCTTCCAATCAGATTGATGATATCTATACCGCTTTTACCGAAGCGGGGATCGTTATTATCGATGAAGCGACGGATCTTGATCATCTGGAAGCGCCCGATGAATTACCTCAGATCGACGAAGCCGACCTTGACTTCAGTGTGCCTGACGGGATTTTTATCGATGATCCCGTGAAAATGTATCTGAAAGAGATCGGCCGCGTTCCTTTGCTCAGCGCCGAGGAAGAAGTGGAACTTGCCAAAAGGATGGAAGACGGCGATGAATCGGCCAAAAAACGTCTGGTTGAAGCGAACCTCCGCCTTGTGGTCAGTATCGCCAAGCGCTACGTCGGCCGCGGGATGCTTTTCCTCGATCTGATCCAGGAAGGGAATCTCGGTTTGATCAAAGCAGTGGAAAAATTTGATTATCGCCGCGGTTATAAATTCAGTACTTATGCTACCTGGTGGATCCGTCAGGCGATCACCCGTGCCATCGCGGATCAGGCCCGAACCATTCGTATTCCCGTGCATATGGTGGAAACCATCAATAAGCTCCATCGCATCAATCGTCAGTTGCTTCAGGATTTCGGCAGAGAGCCGCTGCCCGAAGAAATCGCGGAAGAAATGGGTGTTTCCGTGGAACGGGTGAGGGAGATCCAAAAGATCGCTCAGGAACCGGTTTCTCTGGAAACGCCGATCGGTGAAGAAGAAGACAGCCATCTCGGCGATTTTATTGAAGATGAGGACGCTCCGGCTCCCGCGGAAATGGCCTCCTTTGTTTTGCTCAAGGAGCAATTGGAAGATGTGCTTTCAACCTTGACGGAGCGGGAAAGAAAAGTTCTGCAGCTTCGTTTCGGATTGGAAGACGGCCGTACCCGTACCCTGGAAGAGGTCGGCCAGGAATTCAACGTGACGAGAGAGCGCATCCGGCAGATCGAAGCGAAAGCGCTGCGCAAGCTGCGCCACCCCAGCCGCAGCCGTAAGTTAAGAGATTATCTGGAATAAGAAATAAGCGTTTCCGAAAGGAAACGCTTTTTCATGCCGTATCGATCGTTTTCAGCGTGAAAACGATCTTTTTTTATTTCTTTTTCAAGTCGGGAAGTCTGCCTTCGGACAGGATCAGGCCGATCAGCGTCAGGGCCGTTCCCAAAGCGAGGAACGGGGTGAAGGGTTCCTTCAGGATGAGAACAGCGGACGAAACCGTGAGGATCGGGCCGAGATAAATATAAACGCTGGCTTTCACGGCTCCGAGGGCGCGAATGGCGTAGTTCCAGGTGAGGAAGCAGATCGCTGAAGCCAAAAAGCCGAGGAAGGAAAGATTGAGAAGATTCAGTGGAACGAGCAGACGGGAGAATTCCCAGCGGAAATCCAGGAAAAAGCAGGCCGGGATCATGGCCAGAAGACCGTAAACGAAAGTCCGGCGCGTGACGAGCAGATTGCTGTAGCCGAAAGACATGATCTTTCTCATTAAAATCGAATAGCAGGCCCAGGAAAGCGCCGCCAAAAAAGCGAGGAAATCACCGAGAGGATTGAGGTGAAGGTGCGACCCGTTGAGATTGATGAAAGCGATGCCGATCATGGCGACGATAAAACCGATAAAAAAGAGTTTTCCCGGTTTCTGTTCGTCCCTGAGAAAAACGGCGGAGAAAATCGCCGTGAGAAAGGGCGTGGCGGCGATAATGATCGATGTATTGGCCGCCAGCGTATAAGAAAGGGAAAGGTTTTGGAAAAGATAATAGAAAAAGACGCCGGAAACACCCGCCGCGGCAAAGAGGAGCTCCTGTTTTAATGTCGTACCGCGCAGCAGCCGGGGACAAAGGATATAAAGAGCCGCAAGCCCGAAAATAAAGCGGTAGACCATGATCTCAGCCGGTGTGAAGCTCTGAAAAAGGATTTTTGTTGAGACAAAGGTCAATCCCCAGACGGACATGGTAAACAGTGCCGCCGGATGACCGAATCCGTTTTGACTCATAATTCTGCTCCTTCGCTTTTTTTCGTAAAGAAGGGAAGTTCCAAAAAGACGATGGCGGCTACGATCAGCAATGAACCGACGAACTGGCTGCCGGTAATGATCTCTCCCAGAAAGACGGCGGCGAAGATCTCGTTGAATACCAGTTCCGAGGTGCCGAAGATCGACGCGTAACTGGGACGAAGAAATTTTACGCCGTGAGCGTAGAGAAGAAAGCCGCTGATATAAGGCAGCGCCGCGGCCAGGGCGGCGAAGAACTGCATTCGGGTCAAGCCTTCACCGCTGCCGAAAGGAAGCAGCAGCGCGTAGCCGGCAATGGTGAAAAGCAGACAATAGAAATTGATGGTAAAAGCGTGATAGCGGTCGGAAAGTTTCTTAACGTAAATGCAATAGCCCGCGGCGCCGAACGCCGCAAGGATACCGAGGATCAAGCCGGGCAGAGAGACCCTGCCCAAGCCTTCGCCGAAAAAGTTGACGGTCAGCAGCAGACCGGCAAGGGCCAGCGCCAAAGCCGTAATG
>CACXDX010000033.1 GCA_902766525.1 uncultured Bacillota bacterium
AAAAACATATTGCAAAGAAGCGTAAAGCCCACAAGGATACTGAGAGCCATACTTTTCAGCCATACATAGGCAATAACCAAAAGAACGACGGCACAGCAAACCCCGGCAATGAGTCCGACGAGAGACTCTCTCAAAACATTGATAAAGATCCGGGAGGAATCCACCTGCCCGGTGGAAATCCCGCGCACCGTTACGGTAGAGCTTTGCGTACCCACATTCCCGCCGAGACCCAACAGTAAGGGAATAAAGTAAGCCAAAGCGACAACGGCTTCAAGGTCTTCCTCAATATTATTCATGATCAGCCCGGACATAAAACCGCCGAAAAGGGTAATCAGCAGCCAGGGCAAGCGGGCTTTCACAGCTTTGGCGACTTTTTCACCGAAGCTGTCATCTTCATCATCCAGTTCATCCTCGCTGGAACCTGCCATTCTCAAAACGTCTTCGGTCGCTTCTTCTTCAATAACATCGATGATATCATCGACCGTAATAATACCCACAAGATGATGATCTTTATCGGTAACGGGTATTGCGCTGACATCGTAACGGGAAACCATCGAAGCGGCTTCTTCCTGGTCGGTATAGTCGGTGACATACTTGACACGAGGATTCATAATGTGCGCGATGGTCCAGTTCGGCGGCGTGACAATAAGATCTCTCAACGAAAGTACCCCGACAAGAACTCCGTTATCGTCGACGACATAAACATAATAAACGGTTTCCGCCGAAGGCGCTTCTTCCCGCAAAATGCGAATGGCCTCCTCCGCGGTGACCTTTTCATTCAGAGATACGAATTCCGTGGTCATAATCGATCCGGCGGTATCTTCCGGATAGACCATCAGCTCACGGACGTCTTCGGCATCCTCATCTTCCATCAGATCAAGGAGCTTTTCCTGAGTGATCGGTTCCAATTCCCCGAGAATGTCGGCGACATCATCGAGGTTCATCGAATCCAAAACCGCGGAACTTTTATCGGCACCCAAAGAATGTAAAATCTCCGGCACCAGATCCGGATCGAGATAAGTCATGACCTCCCCGGTAATATCCGCGGGAAGATACATCAGCACATGAATGATCGTCTCGGAATCAAGGCCCGACAACAACTCCCCGATATCAATGGGAGCCGACGGAGCGAGAATCGCCGCGATCGCGGGATAATCCTGACTTTCCAGAAACGGAGCGATCCGTTCCATTTTTTCTTTAATATCCATAGCGTTTCCTTTCCCGGGAGAGAAACGCCGGAATGAAAAAAGTGAGATCAGACCGGGTTCTCCCCTGCTGTTGAACAATTATCTGCGTCGTTGCGCCATCGGGGGACACCCTCCATGATCTCACTTCCTTTCTTAAAAAGCCATCATCACATTTTTCTGCGTAAGCTTTATTCTTTCAATGTTTTTTTGTCAAAACCGAAATTTCTCAAATAAATATCTTTATTGCGCCAGTCTTTTTTCACTTTGACCCATAGTTCAAGATAAAATTTTGAGCCCAGAGTTTTTTCCATTTCAAGGCGGGCGTTTCGACCGATTTTTTTCAGCATCGCGCCATGTTTCCCGATGAGGATCCCTTTTTGGGATTCACGCTCTGCGTAGATTACGGCACTGGCGTAAACCGTACCGTCTTCTCTCTCTTTCACCTCAAGCATCTCCACGGCCACGGCATGGGGAATCTCATCTTCCGTTGATTCCAAAACTTTTTCCCTGATGATCTCCGCCATGATTGCCCGTTCCGGCTGATCGGTAACCATATCATCCGGATAATAGCGAGGACCTTCGGGCAAATAGGGAATAACGGCAGCCAGCAAACGGTCAATGTTTTCATCCTTTAAAGCCGATACCGGAACGATCTCGGCAAAGGGAAAGCGTTCGCTGTATTCACCGATCAACCGCAGCAGCGCACTTTTTTCCAACAGATCGATCTTATTCAGCAGCAGAAATACAGGAGTCCCCTCGGGCAGGGAACGAATAATATATTCCTCTCCCTTCCCGTAAGCTTCACTGCCGTCGACGATATAAAAGATGACATCCACGCCGTCAACGGCGCTTTTTGCCGCCTCATTCATAAATTCTCCGAGTTTATGCTTGGGTTTATGAATGCCCGGTGTATCAATGAAAATCAGCTGAGCGTCATCTGTCGTGTAAAAACCGCGAATTTTATTTTGTGTAGTCTGAGGTTTATCGGAAACGATGGCGATCTTCTGCTCGAGGATCGTATTCATCAGCGTACTTTTTCCGGCATTGGGTCTGCCGATAATCGTGATAAAACCGGAACGAAAAGAGGACATATCAGTCGGCAACCTCACTGTCATCGGCAGAAGCCGGGGTATATTCGGCTTTGTTTTCGGGGGATATGATCTGAATGATCGTGCGGCCGGGGATCAGCTTGATATCGCTGCCGTCTTCCGCGGAGCGGAAAACAAAACCATTACCTTTTTCAAGATCCCAATTGATCGCCGTGACCGTACCGTTTTGCAGAAGTTCACCTTCGCCGGAATCGATATCCATATCAAGGCGGCCTTCATTATCCATCACGGAGTTGGCAATATAGAGAACCACAACATTATCGGCAATAACGGCTTTATCCAAAGCGCCGTCCATATGGAGATTGCCCTTGGAATAGCGCTGATAAGCTCCTTCGCTTTCATCCCAGCGGTAGGAAACCGATTTAAAACGGTAATTGAGAGAAAGTTCTTCAACACCGCCGAAGCTCAAAGCATTCAGCTCATCTTCGCTGTAAAAATTAAATCCCGGACAGTTTTTAAGATCAAGCTTATCGTAATTGCGGCTTTCTGCGCCCTTACTCAGCTCTTCATAAGAAGTATACAGGTTGTGAGGAGATTTCTTTTCACTGATGCGATGGAACGCGGAAGTGATCGACATTTCGTCCATATCTTTCATTTCACCGCTGTCGATAATATCATAAGCTTGAGGGCTGCCGCCGCAGTGAGCAAAGATCGCGTCATAGGCGTCGACAATATCATAGAAATAATGACGTGCCGAACGCACCCCGCCGATGGTATCCGGGGTGTGATGATAGAAGAATGCCAAAAAGCGATTGATCCCTGCTTCAACGGGAACTTCGATGAGCAGATCCGCTTCACCGATACCGCTCTGAGGTTCGGAATCGGGGCCGTTTTCAACAGAAACGATAAAGAGATAATCACCGATATCATTGGTATTTTCAATTTCTTCCCCATCCAGCGGACAGACCGCGCTTTCGGCCGGCGCATCACCGTAGTACATGGTGTCTTCTTCGTCTTCTTTGTCGCCGCAGGCGCAGACGGCAAAACACAACGCCGCACAAACCGCGAGAGCGAGCCACAGTTTCATCATTCTTTTCATCGTTTTTCTCCTTCATTCATAATAAATTTTAATTTAAATTAATAAACTGATCAGATGTGGTATAAAAAGAATCGCGCCGATGATCACGGCGATCATGCAAATTACAAGCACGGCGCCGGCAGCGACATCTTTAACGGCCGCGGCGAGAGGATGATATTCCTCGGTACAAAGATCAACCAGATTTTCCAAGGCCGTATTCGCCATCTCGGCAAAAAGAACAAAAGCGATCAGCAAAAGCAAAACACAAAGTTCCGCTCCGGAAAGATCAAAAACCAAACCGAGCAGAAAAGCGAGACTGCCTACACTGCAATGGATGCGGAAATTACGTTCATGGCGAAGGCAATAACCGACCCCCTTGAAGGCGTAACGGAAGCTATCTTTTAAGGAACCCGCCTTTTTCACCGCACCACCCCCATAGCATCGAGATAAACGTCGGCAATATTTTCCATTTCCTTTCTTTCCTCTTCTTCCATATGGTCGTAACCGAGAAGATGAAGAAAACCGTGAAGCGCAAGAAAACAGATCTCTCTTTCAAAGCCGTGTCCGTATTCTTCGGCCTGTGCGGCACAGCGTTCCGTGGAAATCAGAATATCACCGAGGGAAGGACGGACTGTCCCCGGTGAAAGGGAAACCTCGCCGGAAGACCATTCCTCCCGTCCCGAAGTCATCGGAAAGGAGAGAACGTCGGTGGCTTTGTCAAGATTGCGAAAACGGCGATTGAACCGGCGTATACGCTCATCATCGCAGAAACCGATCGTCACGGTATAAAAAGAAGGAACTTTCTCCTCTTTTGCCGCACAGCGCAGCAGAGATGCGATCTTTTTCAGGATATCCCGATCGGGAGCGTTTTGAGACTGTCCGCAGCGGAACTCAATCCTCATGGGACATCCCTCCGTTTTCTTCTTCCGTTTTTTCTTCCTTCCCGTTATCCTCTTTTTTTCTGACCATATCTTCGGACAGGCCGGATTTCTTGGCTAAAGCCTTAAGTTCCGGATAACGGATCCGATGATGGGTAATACCGTCATAAACGGAGACAAAAGCATCTTGAATCACATGAAGATCACGGAAAGTCAGATCACATTCCTCAAACTGACCGTCATCCAGACGCTCGCCGATCAGGCTGTGGATCTTTGCCGTCAATTCTCCTTTTGTCATCGGTCCCATGCTCTGGATCGCAGCCTGGACCGTATCGGCGATCATCACAAGGGCACTCTCACGGCTTTGCGGTTTGGGAAAGGGATAGGAGAAATCTTCTTTGGTGACGTCGTCACCGTTCTCCAAAGCTTTATGATAAAAATATTTGATCACACCGTTGCCGTGATGTTCGGAAATGATGTCGATGACTTCCTTGGGAAGATCATAGTCTCTCGCCATTTCGATGCCGTCCTTAACGTGAGAAACAAGGATCAGCACCGACATTGCCGGCGTGAGATTATCATGGGGATTGACTCCCGACTCCTGATTTTCGGTAAAATAGACAGGTCTTTCCAATTTGCCGATATCGTGATAATAGGCGGCGACACGAGTCAAAAGGGGATCGGCGTTGATCGCGTCCGCTCCGGCTTCGGCCAAATTCGCCACGAGAATGCTGTGGTAATAAGTTCCCGGCGCTTCGGCCATGAGCCGTTTGATCAAAGGGTGACCCGTCGAGGAGAGTTCCATCAGTTTCATCGGCGTTGCCATTTTCAGCGTATTTTCCAGCAGGGGAATGGTACCCAAAGCGATAAGCGCCGAAAGCAAACCGCTGAAGAATCCGCAAACACAGCCGATCAAAATGGTACGCAGCGTCTGTTCGCCGATGAAGCCGAAAACGAGAATGGAAACCATATTGACCACACCGAGATAAAGACCGAAACTGACGAGTTGAAAACGCTCGCGAATACGACCGACGGTATAGATAGTAAACAAAGCGCCGATGGCCGCGACCAAAATAAACGAAAGCTGACTCTGAGCCAAAATAATCATGAACAAGCCGCTGAAAGTCGTAATAATAAAGGCCAGACGCTGATCGGTAAGAGTGGAAAAAACCAGAGCAACGGCGGGCAAAGGCAAAAGATAGCCGAGCACGCTGTGGATCGTTCCGGAAGTCTGCGCAACCATCACCATGATGATTTGGCAAAGCAGCAAAAAGGCGAAAATCACGCAGCCGATCATGAGAATGCCGTTGCGTTCGTAAATAAAGGATTTAAAGTAGCGTTTACAATACGTAAAGAGCAGCACATAGAGGAAGAAAACATAGAGAAAAATGCCGATGAAATAAAAAGGCCCTTTCCCTTCCGACAACATACCGGCCTTTTGCAGCGCTTCCACCTGCTCCGGTGTAATTTCCGTTCCTTCATCGATGATCTTTTCCCCGGAGCGCACCGTCACCTCTTCGGGCTGTATTTCGGAAATTCGTTTGGCGGTAACGGCGGCGGTCTCTTCTTCATCGAGAATATAATTGGCTTCGATCGTGATCTGACTCAGGATCGCCCGGGCGATATTCTCTTCCACCTTGCGGAAATTATTAACGATCCATTCGTTGAGTCCTTCGGTGTAAGCCGCCACCTCGGAATCTTTCACCCCGTTGGCATAGGTCGAAGCGATATGAGCCCGCAGCGAATCCGCGACCGAAGTGATCGCCTCCATATCGACACGATTTAAAGATTCCTCATAAACGGCGGCATCGTCACCGTCACCGAAAAGCTTTTGATATTGGGAAACGACTTCCTCGGAATTATAATCCGGCTCACTTTTGATGGCGTTCATCGCCTCAAGAAAAGCATCGATTTCTCCGTTGATATCATCGATTTTCGTTTTATCAAGGAGGTAAACGTCGTTGGCGGAAGATTCGATCTCCGAAACGGCTTTGTTGTAAGCGACTTCACTGGTATAAGTAAAAGTAGAGCCTTCATAGATCAGTGTTTTCGAGGCGATTTCTCCGGCCTGAAAAGAACCGCGGCTGCCGATGGCCGAAACCATCAGAATCAGTGACGTGGCAATAACGAAAGCCAGCCAATACCAGATAAGCCTCGATCTGATCATTTTTTCTTGCACTTCCCCGGAAAGGAAACTGTCGGCGGTAAAAAGCCGTTTGGAATCGCGGGTTTTATTCTTTACCATGATTTTTTTCTGCCCTTTCATAGGCATTGATGATTTTCTGCACCAACGGATGGCGCACCACATCAAGATGATTCATATACGCAAAACCGATGCCGTCAACATCACGAAGGATCTTTTCGGCATGGATCAATCCGCTTTTTTCTCCGTAGCCCAGATCAACCTGGGTAATATCGCCGGTGACCACGGCGCGGGAGCCGAAACCGATGCGGGTAAGAAACATTTTCATCTGCGGGATCGTCGTATTTTGAGCTTCGTCAAGAATGATAAAGGCATCATCCAGCGTACGGCCGCGCATATAGGCGAGGGGTGCCACTTCGATGATATTTTTTGTCATCATTTTCTGAGCGGTATCTCCGCCCAAAATATCATATAAGCTGTCATAAAGCGGCCTCAGATAGGGATCGACCTTGTCCTGAAGATCTCCGGGAAGAAATCCGAGTTTTTCTCCGGCTTCCACGGCGGGACGCGT
>CACXDX010000034.1 GCA_902766525.1 uncultured Bacillota bacterium
CTTTGTATCTTATCGGGTTGATCTCAGAAATGTTGTTTTTATGGTAAAATTATGTCTTCCCTCTGTTACTAATTATATGGATTTATAGGACTTTGTCAATCGACGCTCACAATATAATCCTTTATAAAGAAAGAATACCGCGGAAACGAAATGTTTCCGCGGTATAGTTGTCATTTCTATTCCTTAAAACAATCCGGGCAGCGTCGCTTTCTGTTCTTTCAGAAAACCGCTGTGCTGTTTGTTGTCATCGGTAATAAATTCACAGGTCAGATATTCCGGATCGATCCTGCGGATGAGGTCTTCCACGCCGGGACAGGTAAAGGGACGGTGACCGTCAACCGCAAAAGCGTGGGAAAACATCTGCATCCGGCGTTCTTCCAGCGTCGCGCCCATCTTCGGCGGGTTTGCCATGGTCTTTTTGCAGTATTCCCCGGTCAGTGATTGATTGAGATGCATGCCCCGAATATGGCGGCAGAGTTCTCCGTGTCTGTCGAGCTGTTGATGGATATACGCAAGACCTTCCTCCTGCGTCTTCAAATCGAGATTGGTATGGAGAAGATGACCGGTATCCAGCATGATCCCGATATTGTCATATTCGATTTTTTCCAGCAGACGCGCCGTCACCTCAGGCTCCGTCATCGTCAGTCCGGGCTGCCAGAGGTTTTCCAGCATCAGCGCCACGGAACCGTCCTCATCGGCCAACACTTCATTTAAGATCTCCGCCGTTGCGTCAACGACTTCCGCGGAACCATGCCGGTATTTCAGCGTGAAGGATTCCTCGATCCGGGCATCGGAGACGTGAAAGACCGCGTATTCCGCGCCGTAACGGTGAGCCAGCTCCATATCTTTTTTAAAGTGATCCACGATCGCGCCACGTTCCCTGCCGCCGAAATAGCGAACGATATTTTCCTCATTATCCAGTTCTTTCAAAACGGCTTCCCGATCGCCGCGCCAAAAATCAAACCAATAAGGATAATAGCTCATATGGAAACCGATGACGCGTTCTTTGGGAATGATGCTCTTTTCATCTTCGCCGAAATACATCAATTCCACTCCGTCAAAGCCGTCGATCAGCGCCAGCATATCTTCGGTCGTTTCAAAGCGTTCAAGATCATCCCAGCTCGTGGTCATATTCACCATTTTTTTCATCTTGTTTTTCCCTCTTTTCAATGCTTATAAATGATAAATGCGCACGAAACAAAAGGGTTATTCCCTTTGTTTTTCGCGCGCATATCTTGATATAAAAATACCTTATTTCGCCGAAAAAGTCAAGTATAAATTGGACGCGTATTCAAAAATCAAACAAAACGATTATCGAAGATCCTTTTGGATTTCTTTTCACTGCGGGGCAGTACGCCGATGTCCACGGCTTCAGGCTCAACGGTAACGTTGATCCTCGTTTTAAAGAGGGAAACGAGCCGTTTTTCCAGCGCTCTCTTTTCATTTTCGCCTTCAAGTTCCGTTTCCACCCGAACCTTGATATGATCTTTGCCGTCGATATGATCGATATTCACCTGATATTCACTGGAAGCGTCCTCCAATTCCTTGAGCAGATCCTCGATTTGACCGGGGAAGATATTAACACCCTTCACCTTCACCATATCATCGGTACGGCCGAGGATAACATCGATCCGGGGATAGCTGCGCCCGCAGGGACAGGGTTCATCTTCGGGGATGATCCGCGTCAGATCGTGAGTACGGTAACGAATGAGCGGAGCTCCTTCTTTTTCCAGAGTGGTAATAACCAATTCCCCCAATTCCCCGTCGGGAAGGACCTCCATGGTCTTGGGATCGATAACTTCAAAATAGAGATAATCGTCAAAATAGTGCATCCCCGTCTCGTATTTACAGTTGATGCCGATGCCGGGGCCGTAAATTTCGGTCAGACCGTAGATATCATAAAGTTCAATACCCAGTTCGGAGGCGATGCGCTGACGCATTTTTTCGCCCCAGCGTTCCGATCCGATCACGCCTTTTTTCAGTTTGATTTTATCCTTCAAACCTCGCTTGGCGATTTCCTCGGCCAAAAGCAACGCATAGGAGGAAGTGGAGCAGAGCACCGTGGATCCGATATCCTCCATAAAACGCAATTGTTTTTCCGTATTGCCGGGGCCCATCGGCACCGCCATGGCGCCAAGCAGTTCGGCGCCGAGCTGAAAACCGATACCGGCGGTCCAGAGTCCGTAGCCCGGGGTGATCTGAATGCGGTCTTCCTGTGTGATTCCGGCGATTTCATAACAGCGCTTGAAGAGGATCGCCCAATCATCAACATCTTTCTGAGTATAGGGAATGATCACCGGCGTCCCCGTCGTGCCGCTGGAAGAATGGATGCGGACGACTTCTTCTTCGGAAACAACGGATAAACCGAGGGGATAAGCATCCCGGAGGTCGGCTTTTTCCGAAAAGGGCAGTGTTTCAAAGGCTTCCCGGGAAGTGATGGCGTCAATATCGATATTTCCCAATTTACCGGCATAAAAACCGTTGCTGTCAGCAATGCGGTGCAGCTGCTTTCTGATTTTCGCCAACTGTTGTTCAGATAATTTCATGATCTCTTATTTCTCTCTTCCGATGGTTTCGGCTCCCATGTTCAGAGCCTTTTCGTTCACGGCCAAAAGAGCCGGTTTGATTTTCTTCTTCAGGGCATGATGCATCTCTTCCCGATCGATCCCCATCACGCCGCTTTCGGCCAGGGCGCCCAAAAGCGCCACATTAACAACGCGGGAACTGCCGCAGGCGGCGATGATTTCCGCGGTATCGAGAACGACGAGACGCGAGACGACGGAGCGCAGATGATCCAAAATGGCCTTGCCGTCGTAAGCCGATCCGGACAGGGACGCTGTGATCGGGACGACCTCATCGGGACAGACGATCACCGTGCCGTCCTCTTTCAAAAAGTTCAGATTGCGCAGGACCTCGCCCGGTTCGAAACCGAGGATCACATCGGCTCCCTTGGCGGGTATCAGCGGCGAAGGAACGTATTCTCCGATTCTCACATGGCTGACGACACTGCCGCCGCGCTGAGCCATGCCGATCGTCTCGGCGGTGCGGGCAAAAAGCCCTTTTTCCATGGCGGCGGAAGCCATAATGCGGGAAGCAAGCACGGTTCCCTGACCGCCGACGCCGCAAAGCAAACAACTTTTCATGAAGGAGCGCCCCCTTTGCCGATACAATCTTTGGGACAGATGCTTTGACACAGACCGCAGCCGATACAGAGCTTCGGATTGATCGATGTTTTTTCTTCTCCTTTGATCAGCGCGGGGCATCCCAATTCACGAATACATTTAAAGCAGCCGCTGCAGCGGTCTTCATCAACGGTGAGAAAAGCGTCATGCTTTTCCAGAGCGATACAGGGAGAGCGGAAAATAATGGCCCGCACCCCTCTTTCATCAGCCGCTTCTTTCACTGTCGCCACGGCTTTTTCCAAATCAAAAGGATCAACGTGACGGATAAAGGTCAGGCCGCAGCCTTTCAATATCGCTCCGATATCAACGACTTCGGTCTCTTCCCGCATCACGGTCATGCCGATACCGGGATGAGGCTGATGGCCGGTCATGGCCGTCGTGCGGTTATCGAGGATCACCAGGATCAGATCCGCCTTATTATAGACGGCGTTGATCACTCCGGTAATACCGGAAGCAAAAAAGGTGGAGTCTCCGATAAAGGCAAACTGTTGAGCTTCTTGATCCGCGTGGTAAAGCCCCTGAGCCACTGTGATGCCGGCGCCCATGCAAAGGCAGGTATCCACCATATCGAGGGGCATGGCGTTGCCGAGGGTATAACAGCCGATATCGCCGCAAAAGACCGCTTTTTTCCCCTTCATCGCCTTTTTAACGGCATAGAAGGAGGCGCGGTGGGGACAACCGGCACACAAAACCGGAGGGCGGGGCGGCAGCTTCGGCGCGTCGAGCGAAGAACCTTTTTCCGCTTCGTTGAGACCGAGAACGGCGGAAACGATATCACAGCTCAATTCACCGGCAACGGGAACACAGCCGTTTCTTTTCCCGAAAATCTCGATCTCGGGCCGAAGGTAAATCAAACTGTCCTCAATCACGGGATCCAACTCTTCAAAGACATAAGCTTTTTGAACGCTGTTTAAAAACGATTTGCCCTTTTCCTCTGGGAAAGGATAGGGCGTCGCGACCTTGAAAACGGTATACCGATCTTCTTTCCCGGCGATGGCATCCATAACATAGGCAAAGCTCACGCCGCCGCAGGCGATGCCGACAGGGCCGCTGCCGATGATTTCATTCTTTTCAAAGCGGGAAAATTCCGCGGCATATTTCTCTTCCGCCGCGAAAATACGTTTTTTCGCCATATAGGAAAGACGGGGGAAAATGACCCAGCGGGGATCCTTTTCAAATCCGTCGGCCTTTTGAGGAGGATGAACTTCCGGCACATCGAGGGAAGCACAGGAATGACAGACTCTGGTTGTGGAACGTAAGATAACCGGAACCCCTTCTCTTTCGGAGAAAGCGAAGGCATCCTGTATCAGCTGAAAGGCTTCTTCCGGAGAAGAGCAATCAAAAACGGGGATCTTGGCGTATCGGCCGAAATGGCGCGTATCCTGTTCGGTTTGAGATGAGATCGGGCCGGGATCATCGGCAACGTAAACGACCATCCCGCCTTTTACGCCGATATAATTGACGCACATCAGCGGATCGGAAGCCACGTTGAGTCCCACCTGTTTCATCGTCACAAGACTCCTCACGCCGGCGTAGGCGGCGCCGGCAGCCACTTCCAGACCGGCTTTTTCATTTACGGACCATTCCACATGGATATGACCGGGATTCCGTTTGGCAATGGTCTCCAGAACTTCGGTAGAAGGCGTCCCCGGATACCCCGAAACAACTTGTACCCCGGCGGCGATGGCTCCCATGGCCACCGCTTCATTGCCCATCAGCAATTCAACCATAATACCTCCCTGAGATATCAAAACATCTTGCAAAATAAAATGAATTTACCCTATATTCTACCATTCACGGAATATGATGTCAAAGGATTTATCGTATCATCAAAATATTTTATTTTTTTATTATAAAAAAATAAACCGTAAAGCGTGATACTTTACGGCTTTTTTCAAAGAGCCAGCTCTTCCTCTTTCACTCTCTTATCTTCCAAAACTTCATAGAGCGTATCCGCCTCATTGGCGCGTACCGTCTCTCTCAATTCCGCCA
>CACXDX010000035.1 GCA_902766525.1 uncultured Bacillota bacterium
AATGAATAACAAAGGAGGACTTGTTTTATGAAAACGACTGTAGGCGTGATCTTCGGTTTTCCGTCCGTTGAACATGAAGTGGCGATCATCTCGGCGATTCAGGCGATCCAAGCCATGGATGAGAAGAAATACGATGTATTTCCGATCTACGTCAGCAAAGAGGGAGATTGGTATTGGGGAGAAAATCTCACCGATATCGAAAAATTTAAGGATATCGATAATCTGCTTGCCGATTGTGAAAGGATCATCGTTTCGCCCAACGCCGAAGACGGTACCGTCTTTGTTTATCCCCGCTCCTTCCTGAACAAAAAACCCCTTGCCGTCATCGACGTCTTTATGCCGGTGACCCACGGCGCTTTCGGGGAAGACGGCTGTCTCCAGGGATTTTTGGAAATGACCGGCATTCCCTATACCGGTCCTTCGGTTCTGGCTTCCGCCGCCGCCATGGATAAAGTCGCTCAAAAGGCTCTCTGCAAGATGGGCGGTGTGCCGGTGCTCGATTGCTTCTGGTTCTACGGTGCACAGTGGAGCGACGGGGAAGATGATATCATTGAATATATCGAACGGAAATTCACTTATCCCGTCATTGTTAAACCCTCGAATCTCGGCTCCAGTATCGGGATTAAGATTGCTGCCGACAGAGAAGAACTCCGGGAAGCCATTGAGCTCGCGTCCCAATATTCCGCTAAGATTTTAGTGGAACACGCCATCGAAAATCTGCGTGAGATCAATATTGCCGTTCTCGGCGATTCCTATCAGGCGGAAGTCTCCGAACTGGAAGAACCGCTGAATGCCGGTGAAATCCTGTCCTTCTCCGATAAATATCTGCAGGAGGACGGCGGAAAATCTTCGGGTATGGCGACGCTGAAACGGCGTATTCCCGCCGATATCCCCGAAGAGACCGCCGAGGCAATCCGCAATTATGCTCTGGACGCCTTCTATTGCATGGACGGTCGAGGCGTGTGGCGTCTCGATTTCATGCTCGACGGTGATACCGGTAAAGTTTATCTGAACGAATTGAATACCATTCCCGGATCTCTTGCCTTTTATCTTTGGGAGCCGAAAGGCGTACCCTATCACGTTCTTCTCGATCGCCTGATCCAGATCGCCCTTCGGGCCAAACAGCGCAGCAAGAACAGAATATCTTCTTTTGA
Source organism: uncultured Bacillota bacterium (assembly GCA_902766525.1). Classification (GTDB taxonomy): domain Bacteria; phylum Bacillota; class Dehalobacteriia; order UBA7702; family UBA7702; genus UBA7702. Next base: position 1,155 of record CACXDX010000035.1, read on the forward strand.
CAGCAATATTCTCGCGCAGGGCGGTTTTAAGGGGAAAAAATAAATGACGCGCCGTGAAGAACGCTGTCTGCTCGGCATTGCTCAGCTTGAAGGCATCCATCAAAAGGATATCACCGCGCTCATGTCGTTTTTCGGCAGCGCGGAGGAAGCCTGGCGCAAGCTCGGCGGCAGCCGGGGACTTTTGCGTAAACAGGAAAAAGACTTTCAGAAGATTCTCGCCGCCAAAGACCGGCTGGATCTCGATGCTGTCTTTGCCTTAAAGGAAAAGCTCGCTGTTAAGCTGACAACCCTTGATGATCCGGACTACCCGCCTTACCTGCGCAACATCGACGATCCGCCTTATATGCTCTATTACAGAGGCGAACTGCCGCCACGGGAGCGTTTGAGCATCGCCGTTGTCGGCGCCAGAGCCTGTGATGATTACGGCCGCGCCGCCACCGAAAAGATGGTGACGGATCTCGTTGAATTTGCCGACGTTCACATCATCAGCGGTATGGCCGCGGGAATCGACAGCGCGGCTCATCGTGCGGCATTGGCCGCGGGCGGATTCACCACCGCTTTTCTGGGCTGCGGCATCGACGTCGTTTATCCCGCGGGCAACAGCGCCCTATATCGGGAACTGATCGAAAAAGGCTGCGTGATAACGGAATATCCTTTCGGAAGTCCGCCGCTGAGTCATCATTTCCCTGTGCGCAACCGTTTGATCAGCGGCCTCAGTGACGGTATTCTTGTCGTGCAGGGGCGCCGCGGCAGCGGCGTGATCCATACCGCCGGTTTCGGTCTCGATCAGGGTAAAAATGTTTATGCCATGCCCGGTTCCGTCTTTTCTCATCTCAGTGAAAGCCCTCATAATCTTATCAGCATGGGACAGGCGAAATTTGCCGCCGGTGTTGAGGATATCCTCGAGGATTTCATCGATGTTGCCCTGGTGGAAAAGATAAAGAATCGCGACAGTGAAGAGAACGATCCCGCTTCTCTTGCCGAGAGCGAGGGAGAACGCGTCGTCATTGCCGAGCTGAAAAAAGGCAGGCGGACCTCGGATGAACTGATCGCCGCAAGCGGGCTGTCCGTTTCCGAACTCACGTCCTTTCTTACCGTCCTTGAGATGGAAGGAATGCTCAGTGAGACTCCGGGAAATACTTATATGTTAATCAATCATTGATGAGGAGCATCGTATATGAGCAAATATCTCGTCGTCGTGGAATCGCCGACCAAAGCGAAGACCATCGGAAAATTTTTGGGAAAAAATTATAAAGTGATGTCGTCCATGGGACACGTTCGTGATTTGCCCAAAAGCAAACTCGGTATTGATGTGGAAGACGACTTTAAACCGCACTATATCACCATTCGCGGCAAGGGAGATCTGCTGAAGGAATTAAAAAAGGTCGCGAAAAACTGTGAAAAGGTCTATTATGCGGCTGACCCCGACCGTGAGGGGGAAGCCATTGCCTGGCACCTGAAACAGTATCTGGAAGGCAATAATGATCTTATCGACCCCAATCCCGATGAGCTTTGCCGCATCGAGTTTAATGAAATCACAAAGGAATCCATCAAAAAAGCGGTGAAGAATCCGCGCACCATCGATATGGATCGTTTTTACGCGCAGCAAAGCCGCCGCATCCTCGACCGTCTCGTCGGTTACCAGATCAGCCCGCTGCTTTGGCGAAAGGTTAAAAAAGGCCTTTCCGCGGGACGTGTGCAAAGTGTCGCGGTGCGTCTGATATGCGAACGCCAGCAGGAGATCGACGCTTTTGTCCCCGAAGAATACTGGAGCCTGGAAGCGGATTTTCTGCTTAACGGCGGGGAAATAACCGCGAAATTAGCTAAAATAAAAGCAAAGAAAGCCGAAATAGCCAACGAAGAACAGATGAAAAAGATCCTTTCTTCCCTGGAAGGCGTCGATTATGTCATAACCGCGGTTCAGAAAAAGAAGAAAGTCAAAACGCCGCCGGCGGCTTTCACCACCAGTGCCTTGCAGCAGGAAGCCAATCAGAAGCTGAATTTCACGGCCAAGCGCACAATGCAGATCGCCCAGCAGCTCTATGAAGGGATTTCCCTTAAAGGCAGCCATGTCGGTCTGATCACCTATATGCGTACCGACTCCACGCGCATTGCCGCGCCGGCCGCGGAAGAAGCCCGAGCCTATATCGAAGAGACCTACGGTTCGGAATACTGCCCGAAGAAGGCCAGAAAATATGTTGTCGCGGCCACGGCTCAAAATGCTCATGAGGCGATCCGCCCCACGTCAACGCTGCGTACACCCGCGTCGATCAAAGAGTATCTGAGCCAGCCTCAGTATCGTCTCTATAAATTGATTTGGGAACGCTTTATCGCCAGTCAGATGGCGGACGCGATCGTTGAAAACACGACGATCGATATTAAAGGCGGCGACTGTCTCTTTAAAGCGACCGGCAATACCGTTGTTTTCCCTGGCTATATGAAGCTGTATAAGAGTGAGAACAAAAACGACCTTCTGCCCGCCGCCGCCAAGGGTGATGTTCCCGTTTTACGGAAATTTGATCCGCAGCAGCATTTTACCTCGCCGCCGCCGGCCTTTACCGAAGCGACGCTCATCAAGACGCTGGAAAAATTGGGTATCGGCCGTCCTTCGACTTACGTCTCGATCATTGAAACGATCGTCAGCAGGGGCTATGTCTCGCGCAAGGAAAAGACCTTCCATCCCACGGAATTGGGTATTCTCGTCAACGGTTTGCTGATGGAGCATTTCCCCGATATCCTCAATGTTGAGTTCACGGCCCGGATGGAAGAATCTTTGGATAAAGTCGAAGAAGGAGAAATGGATTGGCACACCGTTTTGAAAGATTTCTACGGCCCCTTTTCCTCCTCTCTGGCCAAAGCCGAAGAATCCATCGGCGACGTGGAGCTTGTTGACGAGGTGTCGGACGTGATCTGCGAAAAATGCGGCGCCAATATGGTCTATAAGATCGGCCGCTACGGCAAATTCCTGGCCTGCCCCAATTATCCCAAGTGCCGCAACATCAAATCCATCGACAAAGACGGTAAAGTGGAAGAGACGACGTTGGAAGAAAGCGAGATCACCTGTGAAAAATGCGGCCGCAAAATGGTGGTGAAGAAGGGACGCTACGGTAAATTCCTGGCCTGTCCCGGTTATCCCGAATGTAAAAATGTGAAATCCATCGATGAAGAAATCGGCGTTGCCTGTACAGAATGCGGCGGCGCCATAGTGAAGAAGCGCAACAAGCGCGGGCGCGTTTTCTACGGCTGCAAAAATTATCCCGAATGTCAGACCGCTTATTGGAATTTGCCCGTTGAGGAAGTCTGCCCCGATTGCGGACGCCATCTTGTGGAAAAGATCGACCGCGCCGGTACAAAATCGATCGTTTGCGAAAACAAAGAATGTCCCTCCCATAAAAAAGCGAAAAAGCCGGGGAGAAAAAAGAAAGAGAAATCATGAAAAAGGTAACCGTCGTCGGCGGCGGTCTTGCCGGTTCCGAAGCTGCCTGGCAGCTCATTAACCGCGGTCATGAAGTTCGCCTTTATGAAATGCGGCCCAAGACCATGACGCCGGCTCATAAAACCGCTCATTTGGCGGAACTGGTATGCAGCAACTCCTTAAGAGCCGCCAACGTGGAAAACGCGGTGGGTCTGCTTAAAGAAGAAATGCGCCGTTTGAATTCGCTGATCATGATGGCGGCCGAAGAATCCCGTGTTCCCGCCGGGGGTTGTCTTGCCGTCGATCGGGTGGCTTTTTCCGCATACATCGAAAAAAAGCTTTTTGATTCCGGAAAAGTGGAATTGATCCGTGAAGAAATCAGCGCTGTTCCCGAGGATGATATCGTAATCATCGCCACCGGTCCGCTGACCGCGCCGTCCCTCGCCGAGGAACTGGCGAAGCTGGCGGGGAGAGACGATCTCTATTTCTATGACGCCGTCGCGCCCATCGTTTCGGCGGAATCCGTCAATATGGATATCGCTTTTTTCGCTTCCCGATATGATAAGGGGGATGCCGATTATATCAACTGCCCGATGACGAAAGAGGAATACGATGCTTTTTATGAAGCCATCGTCTCGGCGAAGCTCTATGAACCCCACGGCTTTGAAAAAATCAAATTCTTTGAAGGTTGTATGCCCATGGAAGAAATGGCCGCGCGGGGCAGGGAAACGATGTGCCACGGCCCGTTGAAGCCCGTGGGACTCATCGATCCCCGCAGCGGAAAAATGCCCTATGCCGTCGTTCAGCTGCGCAAGGAAGACAGGGAAGGGCAGCTTTACAATATGGTGGGCTTTCAGACGCATCTTCTCCGCGGTGAGCAGGAAAGGGTCTTTCGCATGATCCCCGGTCTGGAAAATGCCGAATTTCTGCGTTACGGCATGATCCATCGCAATACCTATATCCACAGCCCGAAAATCCTCGATCCCACGATGGAAACGCGGGAACGGCAAGGGCTCTTCTTTGCGGGGCAGCTTACCGGTGTCGAGGGGTATGTGGAATCTTCCGCCAACGGTTTGCTCGCGGGCATCAACGCGGCCCGCTGCGCCGAAGGCAGGGAGCGGGTGATTTTCCCTCCGGAGACGGCCATCGGCGCTTTGGCGCACTACGTTTCCGGCGGCGGCAGCGGAAAATTCGATCCCATGAATATCACCTTCGGCTTGATGCCGCCTCTGAAGGAACGGGTGCGCAAAAAGAAAGAGAAAAACGCGAAGATCGCCGCGCGTTCACTGGAGATCCTTGAAACCATCGACGTTTCGTAATCGTTTTGCGCTATGATAAACATATCATGAGCGCAGTTTATCCCATTGCGGTGAAGGAGGGGAAAATATGCTCAAATTATTTGAAGAATATCTGACCTACCTCTCCGGAGAAAAAAACGCTTCGGTCCATACGATCACCGCGTATAAAAAAGATCTCGAAGATTACTTTGCCTATTTGGAAAGCAGGGGCATCGGCGAGACGGCGGCCGATCATCTGACGATCCGCCGCTATCTGGCTTTTCTGCGGGATCAGGGTCTTTCCAAAAATTCCATGGCCCGCAAGATGTCCTCTCTCAGAAGCTATTATCGATTTCTGATCAGGGAAAATGTTTTGGAAGACAATCCGCTCACTTTGGTCTCGACGCCGAAGGAAACGAAAAAGCTGCCGAAATTCGTCCATTATGAGGATATTCGTGAGCTTTTGGAAATGCCCGACGCCACCACAGCGGCGGGGCTCAGAGACCGCGCCATGATGGAACTGCTCTACGGCGGCGGGTTGCGCGTATCGGAAATGTGCGGCCTCACTCTGGATCAGCTGATGTTTCCCATCCGCTCCGTTAAGGTCTTCGGCAAAGGGAAAAAGGAACGCCTCGTTCCTTTGGGAGAACCCGCGCTTAAGGCGCTCACCGCTTATCTCGAGGAGGGTCGCCCCCTTTTGCTCAAACCCGAAAATGAGGAGGAAAAAGGGGTTTTCCTCAATCAGCGCAACGGTCACGCCATCACGGACCGCGCCGTGCGCGATATCATCGATAAATACGTTTTGAAAATGTCTGTTACTTTGAAGGTCAGCCCCCATATGCTGCGCCATTCCTACGCGACGCACATGCTGGAAAACGGCGCCGATATCCGTATCATTCAGGAGCTTTTGGGACACGAAAGGCTTTCCACCACACAGATCTATACCCATATCACCAAATCCCATATGATGGAGATCTATAACGACGCCCATCCCCGCGGGAAGAAAGAGGAATGAAAATGGCTGAACATGCACAATTTGAAGCAACGACGATCATCGGTGTGACGAAGGACGGCAAAACCGCCGTGGCCGGCGACGGTCAGGTCACGATGGGCAATACGATGATCATGAAAAACGGCGCCCGCAAAGTGCGCCGCCTGTATAACGGTAAGGTCGTTGCCGGCTTTGCCGGCGCCGTGGCCGACGCTTTCACGCTCTTTGATAAATTTGAAGGCAAGCTCAACGAATATCGGGGCAATCTGATGCGCGCCTCGGTGGAATTGGTGAAGGAATGGCGCACCGATAAGATTTTGCAGAAACTCGAAGCGATGCTTTTGGTGGCCAACGAGGAAAACCTGCTGATCATTTCCGGCAGCGGTGAGATCATCGAACCCGACGACGGCGTTGTCGCCATCGGCAGCGGCGGACCCTATGCTTTGGCCGCAGCGAAGGCGCTGATGCGGCACAGCGAACTTTCCGCCGCGGAAATCGCCGAGGAAGCCATGAAGATCGCTTCCGGCATCTGCGTTTTTACCAACGATCACATCATTGTGGAAAGGATCGGAGAATAAGCGATGCGAAAAGAAGAGCTTACACCCAGTCAAATCGTGATGGAACTGGACAAATACATCATCGGTCAGGCCAATGCCAAAAAGAGCGTGGCCATCGCTTTGCGGAACCGTTTCCGCCGTAAAAATGTCGCCGCCGAACTGCAGGACGATATCATTCCCAAAAACATCATTATGATCGGCCCCACCGGCGTCGGTAAAACGGAAATCGCCCGCCGCCTTGCCAAGTTGGTCAACGCTCCCTTTGTTAAAGTGGAAGCCACCAAGTTTACGGAAGTCGGCTACGTCGGCCGGGACGTGGATTCCATCATCCGCGATCTCACGGAAAATGCCGTTTCTCTCGTTCGCGCCGAGCGCATGGAGATCGTTTCCAAAAAAGCGAAGAAAAACGCGGAAGCCCGTTTGATCAATTTGCTGATGATGAAGGGCTACGCGAAGGACATGGAAGAGTCCGACGAAATGCTGACTCAAAATGAGGAAAACGCCCGCCGCCGCAAATATATTCGCCGCCTGCTGGCTTCGGGAGATCTGGATCGGGAAACGCTGGAGATCGAAGTTGACGAAACGCCGGGCAGCGTTATGATCGGCGGTATGGATGATATGGGCGTTGATCTCGGCAATATCTTCGGCAATATGATGCCGCCGAAAAAAAGAAAACGCATCGTTACCGTTCCCGAAGCGTTGCGTGTTTTTACCCAGGAAGAAAGCCAGAAACTCATCGACATGGAGGAAGTTTCCGCCGAAGCTGTGGAAAAGGCCGAACAGATGGGGATCGTTTTCCTCGATGAAATCGATAAGATCGCCGGTTCCGAAAACCGCAGCGGCAATGTGGACGTCAGCCGCGGCGGCGTGCAGCGTGATATTCTGCCTCTCGTGGAAGGTGTGACGGTCAATACGAAATACGGTCCCGTGAAAACGGATCATATCCTCTTTATCGCGGCCGGCGCATTTCATATCGCCAAGCCCAGCGATCTTATGCCCGAGCTGCAGGGTCGTTTCCCCATTCGGGTGGAGCTGGACAGTTTGACCGTTGACGATTACCGCCGCATCCTGGTGGAACCGCAAAATTCTCTTTTGAAGCAATACGGCGAACTGCTCAAAGCCGACGGCGTTTATGTGGAATTTTCCGACGACGGCGTTGCGGCCATGGCTGAGCTGGCCGATCGCATCAATGAAGAGGCGGAAAACATCGGCGCCCGCCGTCTGCATACGATCATGGAAAAGGTTCTGGAAGAATTGCTCTTTTCCGCGCCGGATCTCGCCCGCGGCGCAGTCAAGATCGATAAAGACTATGTGGAACGGCGGATGGGGACCATCATCCGTGATGAAGATCTGACGAAATATATTTTGTGATTTGATGAAGGACGCAGATAATTTTGTCGCAGGGTCCCTTTTTATTGCCGCATGTGAAATATTGTCTAAATTATTGACCCGATAACAGTATTTGACAAAAAAACATACATTAAGATCGGATATTCTATGGACAACAAAAAGTATTTATAATATAATCTAAATGTATTTTTAAACAATACCGCTTTCAATTCGAAGCCGGTGAAATTCCGGGTGGGTGCGCCACTGTAAAAGTCAGACCGATTGAGAGAGGGAAAGAAAATGATTTTCGCAATTAAGGTCATTGATGACCTTACCGAAACGGTGAGGTTTTTTCTTTAAGAGGCAAGTCCTGCCGCTTGAAAAAAGACAGTGTTCGCACCGGGTGAAAATCCCAACCACGCAGGGTACCGTAACGAATTCTCAATTCGAAGTCGGAAAAACACTGATTTTTAAGGGCAGGTTTATGCAAAAAATGACCGTGCCCGAAAAAACGAGCACGGTTTTTTTGAAAGAACCGAAAGCTGATTTTGATATCATGGTTTAAAAAAATATAAAAAAAAAGGAGCGTTGAGACGAGCAAGATTCTTTGGCCGGAACAGCTCATCTCAACGCGGTCTCCAAGAACATGTCTTGAAGTATATTTATTTTACCCTGTATTTGTGTTTTCGTCAACAGGAAGCGGGGTCTCCGAAGCAATATTTTAAGCTGTTCTTGCGGATCATTCCGTAAGATTTTTTATTGGAGGAGATCCTTGATTGACAATGAAAACCACTCTGAAGAGGGAAACCGCGAAACAGCAATTTTTGAAAACACGCCGCGAGATGCAGCGGAAAAATGAAAAAGAGCTGATCGAAGCGCTGAATGATCCGGATCGGCGGCGTTTTCCTTTCCCGCAGGCTCTCCGCCTCCGAACTCCGCCTTTTATCGAGTCTCCGCCCGCGGCGGAGCTTTTCTTTTTCTCATGGGCTCATTATAACACGCTTCGAGTGTCAAAAAGTGTGATTGCGTGATCAACTCTCTGCTTCCTGTCTTGACAAAAAAGACAAAGGAGAGGCGGCCTTTTTTCGGCAAAATCCGCCGTTGTCACAAATGTCACAATTGTCACAAATGTCACAAATGTCACAATTGTCACAATTGTCACAATTGTCACAATTGTCACAAAAGCGGTGGAGAAGGAGAAGGATAAGGAGAAGGATAAGGATAAGGATAAGGAGAAAGAGAAGGAGAAAGATAAAGATAAAGATAAAGATAAAGGATAAGGTAATTGCAGCAAATGCAGCAAAAGCAGCAAATGCTAGCAAATGCAGCAAATGCAGCAAAAGCAGCAAATGCAGCAAAAGCAGCAAATGCAGCAAATGTAACAATTGCTAACAAATGCAGCAAATGCAGCAAAAGCAGCAAAAGCAGCAAATGCAGCAAAAGCAGCAAATGCAGCAAATGCAGCAAATGCAGCAAATGCAGCAAA
>CACXDX010000036.1 GCA_902766525.1 uncultured Bacillota bacterium
TCATCGCCGTGATGAAAGCCACCGGCGCCGACCTCAAAGCCGGTTATCGGGAGACGGCCGCCGCCGGTCTCGCCGCCTTTCAGGACGTCGCTCAGCATCCTCTGCACGGTGAAATTCCGCATGTCCGACCGCGGGCAACCCTCTGAGGTTAGCCCTTGTCCGTCCCTGCGAAAGTTTCCCCGCGCATAGAACGCCGCTCAACGCCCCGAAGGTCGGGACGTTTCTCATTGCTTTGCCGCGTCTTCGCCGCCTCTCGGGGGCAATTTACGCCGCGCCGTTTTCTTGATCGATTTTTAAGATTTTGACGGCTTGAAGTTGCCGCCGGCCCCGTGCCGACGGTGTTTTTTTATTTTTTCTCTTCGCCGCCGCCTTTTTTCCGACGGGATACTATTTTATTTTCCCTGTTCAAGGCCGTGAAAAAGGCGCTTTAAGCTTTCTTTTAAAGAAGTTCATCGTTTTTTCATTTTTTTGTTATTGTTTTTTTAATTTCCTCTGTTACAATGAGAGTATCAAAAAAGCGATCGCGAGAAAAAAAACGGAGGTTTAAAACCATGAAAAGCAAAGGATCAAAAACGGTGAAACGCGGCATCCTCTTCGGCTGCATCGGCGTTTTGCTCTTATCCGTTTCCGTTTTCGCCGCCTACGGCAGCGCCAGCGGTTACGGAAAATATAAAGACGCCGTCATCGATTTGGTGACCGCCACCGACAACGCCACCATCCGCATGGAACAAGTCGTCCGTCTCGACGGCGAAGAAAGAATCAATGACACCTCGATCTTCCGCGTCGACGGCAAAAATCAGTCCATCCACAGCAAAAGCGTAAACGACTCCTGGAACGAGGAACGTTTCTATTCGGAGATCGACGGCAGCGCCGAGGAATTTTACGTCGAAAATGATTTCTACAGCGTCTACAGCGTCGACGATGAATACGGCGGTGAAGGCTTCTTCGGCGGCTACGGCGAAGGTGAGAAGAAGCTCGTGAAATTCGGCTCCCTGCTGGCCGATACCGTCCTCGGTGATCTCAAAAACAACGTCGTCCTCGTCGGTGAAAAGGACGGGATCAAAGATTACCGCCTCGACGTCAAAGCCGAGCAGATGCCGCCCCTGATCAACGCCGCCCTCGATCTGGCCAACTACAATGAAAACAGTTACGCTTACACCACCTACGAGGATGAGGAAGCGACGGTCAAGGCCTACTATGAAAAGACCTACGGCGAACCGCTGCCCGAAGCTGCCGCCGCCTACATCAACGGCGACTACGACGATTTTAATTTTGAGGAAGGCAGCGCCGAAGAAAAGGCCTACGACGAGGCCTGGGAGAGCTACTATGAGATCTTTGATGAGATGGAAAGCTCCTATCAGAAGATCATCGATGAAAACAATTGCTTCCTCTACGTCAATAAGGACGGCAGCTATGAATCTTATGATTCCTACAGTGAAATGGCCGTCGCCGAAAATATGGCGACCGACGTCAGCGATTTCTTCTTCAGGGAAACGATCCTGGACAACGTGATCTCCAATTTCCGTCTCGATGAAAACGACGATCTCGTCGCCAACGACTGCAGCGTGACCTTCACGGCCACCGATGCCGAGGGCAAAGCGCATAAAATCGAATATTTCCTGAAACTGACGGTCTCCGACCGCGGCAGCACCGTGGTGGAACGCTTCGATACCGGCGGCCGCACCATGGAAAATCTGGATGAGGAATAAGAAGCGTTAAAGTAAACGGCATGATCCCGGAAGGTAAAAATGGAAAACGTACTTCAAATCAATCATCTGACCAAGAAATATAAAAACGGCCGCGGCGTCGCCGACATCTCCTTTTCCGTAGCGGAAGGGGAGATCGTCGGCCTTCTCGGCCCCAACGGCTCCGGCAAGACCACGATCATGAAGTCGATCCTGGGCATGTGCCGGATCGACAGCGGCGAGGCGGAGCTCTTCGGCGTCAACGCCGTAAGCAGCCACGAAGAAGCGCTGAGAGACGTCGGCGCCCTTGTGGAGCAGCCCTCTCTCTATGAAAATCTCAGCGCCTTAAAGCAGCTGAAGCTGATGGCCCGCTTTTATCCCGGCCTCAGCCCCGACGCGCCCATGAAAGCTCTGGCGGAGATGGGGCTCGACCGCTTTGCCAACGAAAAGGCGCGCCGCTTCTCCCTCGGTATGAAGCAGCGGCTCGGTCTGGCTCTGGCCTTCTTTTCCGATCCCCGCTTCCTGATCCTGGACGAGCCCACCAACGGCATGGACATCGAATCCTCGGTCTACCTGCGCAACCGCATCGCGGAGATGGCGGAGAAGGCGGGGAAGACCTTCCTCGTCTCCGGCCACCGCGCCGATGAGCTGGAGCGCCTGTGCCACCGCGTGCTCATCCTCTGCGAAGGGGAGCTCATCGACGACGTCGCCATCGAGGAGGTTTTGCGCCTGAGCCCCTCTTTGGAAGATTACTTCCTCGAAAAAGTACGCAGCCGGAAAGGGGGCGAGATCTGATGCTGAAAGCGGCCTATCTCAACGAAACGGAAAAACTGCTTGCCCGCAAAAAATATCTCGTGCTGCTCATCATCGACGCGGCGTTCTGTGTTTTCGCCGCCCTCGCCCGCTTCATCTCACTGCTGATCGGCGACGGCATGCTGAAATCCGCTTCCGTCTTCGGCGATCTGCCGGTCGACGGCATTTCCCTCTACTTTTTGTTCTTCCTGCCGCTCATCGCCCTTTTGGGCTCGGCCGATCTGTTCGGCGCCGAAGTTCACGAAAAGACGCTGCGCATGCTGATCCAGCGGCCCGTGGCTCGGCGGACACTGTTTTCGGCGAAGGTCGCGGCGATCTTCACCCTCGCGGCGGTTTTCGCCTTCTTCCATCTTGTCGTCTTGTTGCTGCTGCGGCTGATCTTCGACCACAGTCTGAGCGGCGCCGGCTTCGCCTTCGGCGCCTATGCTTTGGATCTGCTCCCCGTCATTGTGGTCGTGCTCTTTTTCGCCCTGCTCAATCAGACGGGAGCCGGTTCCGCCTCATCGGTGGCCCTCTCCGTCGTCGTCTATCTCGTCGTCGTCTTCAGCGGCCGCTACGTCGCGCCCTTCAGCGGCCTCGTCTTTACGGAGTATCTCTCCTGGCACAACCTCTGGCTCGGTTCGGTGCTGCCCGCTTTCGCGCTTTTGCCCAAGATCGGCATTCTCCTCGGCAGCGCTCTGATCTTCGCCGGCGGCGGCCTGATCTTATTCGAACGGAAAGAAATCTGATGATTACCCTGAAAACCCGCTTTTTAACTGCGTTCGGCGTGTCCGTCGCCGTTCTGCTGACGATCGTGCTTTTAAGTCCCGTGCTTTTCGGCTGCTTCGGCCTGCTCAGCAACAGCGACAACGGAGATATCCTGCGCCTCCTCGTCGTTTCCTCCGTCAATGAGGAATCCGGTCGGGTGCTGGCCTTTTTCCTCTCCTGGCTGGCGGTGTCGGTTTTGGCCGCCGCCGCCGTCGTCACCTTTCTCCTTTTTACTCTGGAGCGGAAGGTGACGAGACCCGTGGAAGAGCTCACCGCCGCCGCGGATAAGATCTGCGTCGGCGAGTTTGACGTGGAGATCATCGGCGCCGACGAAAAGGAGATCGACGATCTCTGCCGTTCCCTCGACGATCTGCGCCTCAAGCTCAGGGAGCGGGAAGCGAGGGAACAGGCCATCCTGGACGACCGCAGGCTGCTCATCGCCAACATCTCCCACGATATGCGCACGCCGGTCACGACGATCCTCGGCTATCTTCAGGCCATCGAGGACGGCGTCGCCTCCTCTCCGGAGCAGATCGAAAACGGCTACCGCCAAATCCGCGCCAAAGCGGAATTTCTCCGCTATCTGGCCGAGGACATGAGCGAATATTCCGATCTCGAATCGGGGCGGTTGCGCTACAATTTTGAGGATATGGAGCTCAAAAGCTTCCTTGACGATATGGCGGAGGAATACCGGGAGCCTTTGGAGAGCAGGGGTTTTCATTTTGATCTGAGCCTGCCTTCCGAGGAGATCTTCATCCGCGGCGACCGCCGCAGGCTACAGCGGGTGATGCAGAATCTCCTCTCCAACGCCGAAAAATACAACAGACCCGGCGGCGAGATCGCCGTCTCATTGGAGGCCGAGGGCGATTACGTCTATATCATGGTGGCCGACAGCGGCGTCGGCATCCCCGAATCGTCGCTGAAAAAGGTCTTCGACAGCTTCTACCGCGAGGACGACGTCCGCGGCTTTGCCGACGGTCACGGTCTCGGCCTCGCCATCGCCCGCCGCATCGTCGCCGCCCATCGCGGCAAGATCTGGCTTCAGAGCAGGGAAGGAGAGGGCACTTGCGCTTTTCTCGCCCTGCCGCGCAAAACCCGCTATCAGCAGGAGGAACTCTCATGAACATTCTCATCATCGAAGACGACGCGGCCATCGCCGAACTGGAAAAAACCTATCTGGAATTTTACGGCTGCACGGTGAGTCTCTGCGACAACGGTGAGGAAGGCCTCGAACGCTTTGAAAAGGGCGATTTCAATATGGTCGTCGTCGACATCATGCTTCCCGGCGCCTTCGACGGACTGGAATTTTGCAGGCGGCTGCGGCGCTTTTCCGACGTGCCGCTGATGGTCGTTTCCGCCAAAGCCGACGACGCCGACAAGATCGGCGCTCTGGGCCTCGGCATCGACGACTACCTGACGAAGCCCTTCAACCCCGGTGAGCTGGTGGCAAGGGTCAAGGCTCACATCGGCCGCTACGAAAACCTGACCAAAAAGGAGCGCGGCGGCGAAGAACACGAGCTGACCGAGATCCGCGATATCGTCATCGACCGCGGCGCTCACCGCGTCGTGATCCGCGGCAGGGAAGCATATTTCACCGATAAGGAATATCAGCTCCTCCTCTATTTCGTCGACCATCCCGATATCGTTCTCACCCGGGAGCGGCTCTTCGACCGCATCTGGGGCTATGAAGCTTTCGGTGACATCTCCACCGTCACCGTCCACGTCAAGAAGATCCGCGATAAACTGGAAAAGGACCTCATCGGCGAGACCTTTCCCTATATCGAAACGATCTGGGGCGTCGGCTATCGTTTTCGTTCCGAGCGCGGTTCAGTCGCGGCCACCCCTTCTTTCCCGAAAGGATGATCCTTGCGTCCCCTTTTTTACCGACGGACAGATACCCCGAATGTCCTTCTTTCCGCGGCTGCCGCGCTCCTTTGAAAATACATCGGCGGAAAATGCGTTATCGAAATGTCAATAAAAAAACGCCGTTACGGCTTTTGCCGCGGCGGCGTTTTTCTGCGGAAGTATCGATTTATTGAGGATCGCCGAGATGTTTGAAAAACTTCCAAACGGAGCGCAAAATGCAGACGACACAGAGAGCGACGGCGACCATGTAGAGGGGAGACGCTTCGGTAACGAAGCTGTAGACGAGCGCGATCAGCGCGGCGACGCCCAGATCATAGAAGAAGGGCTTTTCGCCGTGGAAGATCTCGACGACACGGTCGATGATGCAGAAGGCGGCGCAGAAGAGGGTGACGATCTCCGGCAGCGACGGCGCGAACCAGAAGATCAGACCGATGACGCCGTCGGCGGCGGTGACCAGCTTGGGAAAGGGATTGTTGACGAGCTCTTCCTCTTCGAAATCTTCATCGTACTCAGCTTCTTCGGGATCGTTGCCGTTTGCCTCGTTCTCGAGGCTGAGCTCTTCTTCCTCTTCGTCGATGGGGTTGAATTCCTTGTTTTCGTTCATGGGAAACCTCCGAGATAATCGTTAATCATTTATATTTCTCTTTATTTTTTATTTTTCCTCTTTTTTTGAGGCCGGTTACGTTCCGCCGCCGTATTTCCCTGCCGTTCCGCGTCGCGCGCCGACGAAGAATCCCCCGCTTCCATGCTCTCCGTTGTTCCCGAAAGCCCTTTGATCGGCCGGGTCGGTACGAAGCCCGACTTTGTTTTCATAAGGATCACAGCCGCCTTCGGCGCCTGCGTATCCTTGATCTGTGATGGAGCTTCGCTCCCCCGCAGGTCAGGGGCAACCCACCTCACTGTATAAAGGCTGCGCCTTTATCACAGCTCAGCGGCAACCCATGGAGGTGTGCGGTCAATAAGTCGAAACGTAAAAAAAGAGAGGAATAATATAGCCGACAGAAAAATAACAGACAGATGTTCGGAATATTGTAATCTTACGATATATTAAATATTAAATAAATGAAAAATATGTCTTAAAATGTGATATAATTGATTCCAAAGACAAACAGTAATTTTCGGCATAGAGAGGGAATGTGATTATATGAAAAAAATATTATATTTAACGGATTTATATTATGAGGCAAAAGGCAGAAACTATTATGAAGAAGATATTTATATTACCGGAAAATTAAAAGACTGTTTTGATATTGTATTATGTAATCCAAAAAATTCAGAGAGCTTTGAAAATGATGTTGATTTGATTGTTTTCAGAAATACAGGAGGAGTAAGTGGATTTAAGGATATTTATAATTCATTTGCGGACAGAGTAAAAACAAACAATTTAAAAACATTTAATGAGTTTACGGGAAAAGCAGATATGTGCGGTAAACAATATTTGTTGGATTTAACATTAGTGAAATACCCTGTAATTCCCACAATAGATTCGATAAAAAATATTGATTTACTGCCAAAGGCAGACAGATATGTTATCAAACCAAAAGATGGCGCGGATTCAATAGGACTTGAATTTTTATCAAGAAATGAATTAACGGAAAGAAATTTAACGGACGGAACTGCTTTAATACAACCTGCAATAGATTATAAATATGAAGTATCGTTTTATTTCATAAATGATAAATTGGAATATGCTTTATATGCACCGGATAAAGAACAAAGATGGAAATTGGAAAAGTATCATTACACAGATGAAGATATGGAGTTTGCTCAAAAATTTATAAAATGGAATGGAATAAAAAACGGCATTCAAAGAGTGGATGCTTGCAGAACACAGGATGGAAGACTATTGTTGGTGGAACTTGAAGATTTAAACCCGTATTTATCAATATTGGAATTGGATGAAGAAACAAGAAATATATTCTTAAGAGATTTAATGGATGCTTTTAATAATATGATTTAATCGGTGCCGCAAACCGCAATTTATCGATCAGATCAGGAAATTAAGATATTATGAGCGGGATATATTATCATTTATAAAGCAAATAATATTTTTTTATTTCCGGAACTTAAAAATGGCATGGTCATGGCTTTTATCCATACGCGCCGCCATCCAAAAAGCCACCCCTTTGATTGGCCGGGTCGGTACGAAGCCCGACTTTGTTTTCATAAGGATCACAGCCGCCTTCGGCGCCTGCGTACCTCTGTCCTGCGATGGAGCTTTGCTCCCCCGCAGGTCAGAGGCAACCCGTAAACAGAGCATGGATTGGATCGGTCACTGCGAAGTCCGACTTTTTTTATCGGTCGTGACGCGTATGGGATTTACTGTCGCAGGGAGGTTTTGCCGTTCCGCCGGATACGGTACGAAAGAAAAGCGTTCCGTTAAGCTGCGTTTTACTTCACAGCATAAACTTCGAATCCCATACGCGTCAAAGGGAAAACCCCACCCTCAGCAGAGGGTGGGGTTTTCACTATGGTGACGCGTATGGGATTCGAACCCATGAATGCCAGCGTGAAAGGCTGGTGAGTTCAGCCGCTTCTCCAACGCGCCATATGGTAGCGGTGATTGGATTTGAACCAATGACACCCCGGGTATGAACCGAGTGCTCTGACCACTGAGCTACACCGCCACAGCACTAACTATTATCGTATAAAATCGCTTAATTGTCAATAGCTTTTTCTTCTTTTTCTTGCTTTTTTTTCCGCTGCAGGAAATATTGTCCCTCCTTCAGGATGAGGGAATCGACTTCCTCCCAGCTGACGATATTTTCCCCGCGCAAAAAGGCGAGGATCTCAGCTTCCTTCACGGCTTCGTTTTCCCAGTTCTCCGGGCGGATCTCGCCCTTTTCCACCAGGATCAGCGAGGCTTCTTTGTTCATGAACCGCGGCGTGATCGGGGTGACTTCGTTTTTCAAAATCACGCTGAAGCGGCCGCTGGGCTCGAGAAAGGCCATGTCCACGTCGCCTTCGTCGCGGACGCCCTTGACTCTGAGCTCCTCTTCGAGGGTGCTGAGGTCGACTCTGGCGCGGCGCAGATTCTCCCTGAGGATCCTGCCGTTGCTGATCACCGGGATGGGCTTGCCCTCGATGACGCGGCTGAGGCGGGGGAATCTGGCGTAGACCGCCGAGAGGCTGAGCTGAAAGACGGTGAGCAGGATGATGGCGCCGGCGGCGTTGACGACGCTGCCGTTTTCGCTTAAGGGGGAGCCCAGAATCTCGCCGATGCCGAGGACGATGACGTAATCGAGGGGCTCCATGTCGCCGAGGGAACGGTAGCCCATCAGGCGAAAGCAGGCGAGGGTGAGCAGAAAGAGCAGTGTGGTTTTGGCGATGATCGGCAGAAGCGCGCTCATGGCAGCCTCCTTTTTCTGTGCTTTGCTCTTATTATGCGCCGCCGCTCATTTTTTATGGCCTCAACGGGCATGATTTTTCGGGGCGCGGGGAAAAGTAAAGCCAAAGACGGCTTTTGCCGCAAAGGAAAGGATACCGAATATAGAATATGAAACTGCTCTCCTTCTTCCTCGCCGCCCTGGCCGGGTCGGCCATGGCCCTTCAGGGCGCCTTCAACACCGCCGCCGGCAAGGTCATCGGCGACGCCGAAAATACCCTCCTCGTTCATGTCATCGGCGCCGCCGTCGTCGCCGTGCTGCTGCTTTTGGGCGTTGGCCGCGGCGACTTTACGAAATACGCCGAGATCCCCTGGTACGGCTGGCTCGGTGGCGTGCTCTCCGCCGTGATCATCTTCGGCGTCATCTTCGCCATGGGGCATCTCGGCGTCGCCGGCGCCACGGCGGTGATCATCCTCTTTCAGATCTCCATGGCCTTCCTCATCGACAGCTTCGGCCTCTTCAACGCCGAGCGCGTAGCCTTCGCCTGGACGCGCCTGCTCGGCATCGCCCTGCTCATCGCCGGTACGCGTCTGGTGACGCGCTGAGGACGGGGCAAAGGAAGTCGAAAAAAACTTTTTTCGACCCTGCCGATTGCGACAATTTTCTCGCCGCGGTCGGGCTATAATGAAAGGGCGCCGAAGCCTTTGGGCTTTCGCGCGAAGATCCGGGAAAGAACGGACAGGAAATGAGCGAAGAAATGAAAACCTATGCCTACCGCGAAAAAACGAAGACCCGCCCGGACTACGCTGCCGGGGAGAAAAACCTCGCCGCTTTAAAAAGGCTGCTCGGGGCTTGTTTCTCTCTGCCCGCGCTGTTCAACGCGGCCTGCGGCTTTTTCCTCTGGGGCGCCGTTTTCTTTGAGGTGCTCAATCCCTTCGGCACGGCCTGGCTGATCGCCGCCGCCGCGGAGGATCGCCGCCCTTTGCCGCTCTGGTTCGCCGTATCCGCCGCGGGCGCTTTTCTCTTCTGCGGTGAGCGCTTTTTGCTCTACGGCGCGATCATCGCGCTGCTGCTGATCGCCGCGGCGGTAACGCCGAAAGCCCTCCGGCAGCAGGCGCTCTTCGCGCCGGTCAGCGTTTTCGCCGCCGTCACCCTTGTGCGCGGCGCGGCCCTGATCTTCACCGGCATATCGGATATCGCCCTCGTCATCATCTTGACCGAAAGCATCTTAGCTGCCGGCTTCAGCTCCATTCTCCGCAAAGCGCAGGCGCTCGGTCGGACTTTCCGGCGTATGGAGCGGCCGGGACGGGGCGATATCCTATGTGTGATCCTCTTTGTCGGCGCTGTGCTCTTAGGCATGGAACGGCTGACCTTTTACGGCGTATCCCCGGCCAATGCCGTGATCTGTCTGCTGATCCTCGCCGCCGCCTATTTCGGCGGTGAGGGAGGCGGCGCCGCCGCCGGGGCCATCGCCGGCGTGATTCCGACTTTCGCGCTGACGACCGCTCCGGCGCTCATCGGCCTTTTGGCCTTTTCCGGCTTTACGGCGGGGCTCTTCAAAAAACTCGGCCGCTTTGCTCTGGTTTTCGGCTATCTCTTCGGCAATATTCTGCTCTCCCTCTATCTTCTGCATACCTCGGTGACCGCGCCGATGATCGTGGAATCGCTGATCGGCGCTACGGTCTTTCTGCTGATCCCCAAAAAGAGTCTGAGCGGTCTCGCCGATCTCTTCTGGGAGAAGGGGTCGCCCCCGGCGAAGGTGGCCGCCGCGGAAAAAGGCGACGATTACGCCCTCACCCGCATCGAGGACGCCGCGGCCGAGCTGGCCGCGATCAGAGAGACCGTGGCGGAGCTCCATCGTCAGGCCGCCCCGGTCAGCGAGAAGAAGACCGCCTCCATCCTCGATCACATCCAAAATCAGGTCTGTTTTTCCTGCTCCATGCGACAGGTCTGCTGGGGAAGCGACCGCCTCGAGACCGTGGCCGAGCTGACCAAGGCCTTTGCCGTCGCCGACGCCGACGACCGCGTGCTGAGCCGCCGCCTCCCCGAAGGGCTGCGCCGCCGCTGCTGCCACACGGCGGAGCTGAGCGTGGCTTTGAATTGCCTTTGCGAACGCTACCGCGCCGGTGCTTACTGGCAGCGCCAGGCCGTCAGCGGCAGAGAGCTGGCGCTGCTGCAGGTCGATCACGGTTTGCGTATTCTGGAAGAGCTGGCGGAGGATATCGCCTCCCGCCGGGAAAAGCGCCGCGCCCTCGCCGCCTCCCTCGGTAAAGAGCTGCGCCGCCGCGGCGTCCGCGTCGACCGCGTGCTGCTGGAAAGAGTCGGCGGTGATGAGATCGCCCTGCGTCTGAAAACGCGGCACTGCGCCGGTTCCCGCCGCTGTGAGCGGGAGATCGCCGCCGCCGTCTCTCATCTCACGGGGCAGGACTACGTCACCACCGTCTGCCGCTGCGGCGATGAGCCGAAAGAAAAGATCTGCGCCTACCGCTGCGCCGTCAAGAGCGGCCTCGATCTCGACGTCAACAGCGTGCAGCTGACCAAAGAGGGCAGCGCCGTCTGCGGCGACAGCGAAAGCGATTGGGATCTCTGCGGCAGCCGCCGGGCCCTCTTCATCAGCGACGGCATGGGCAGCGGCTATAAGGCCCATCAAGAAGCGGAATGGACGCTGAAAACGGTGAAAACGGCGCTCTCCCGGGGCGAAGGCCGCGATCTCGCCGCCGGGCTGGTCCGCTATCGCATGCTCATGGACAAAGCGGACGAGCTCTACGCCACCTTCGATCTCTGCCTCATCGACCGCGACCGCCGCGAGGCCGAATTTGTCAAGCTGGGCGCCGCCGATTCCTATCTCTGCTCCAAAGAACGGGGCATGAAGGTGATCCCCGGCGTCGGTGAAAAGCGCGAAGGCGCGCCGCCGCTTCGGGGCGGCAGGGAAAAGCTCAGCCGCGGCGACGTCATCATCATGGCCAGCGACGGCGTCAGCGCCGCCGATCAGGATACCGCCGCCGAGGAATGGCTCTTTCCCCTCGTTGCCGCCGGCGGCGGCGAAAGCGCCGCCGGTCTCGGCGACAGGATCCTGCGGGAAGCGGTGAAGCGCGGCGGCGGCAAGGTCAAAGACGATATCACCGTCACCGTCGCCAAAGTGGTCTGAGCGGTTTTTGCCGGTATTTTATTTTCCTCTTATCCCATTCGATATGATGTTTATTTTTATCCCTTTTCCCCTTTGCCGAAAAGCATTGTTTTTTCTCCCCTTTCTTTCTTCGCCCCGCCCTTTGAGGCGGGGTTTTTTTATTCGCTCTCAAAAAGGGGCCGCCTTGTCTTTTGGGTCTTTTTGGCGTATAATAAAAGCAATCACGAAAACAAACGCGAAAAGCCGGAAGGGAAGGGGGAGGAGGACATGACCAAAGCGGATCTCAGCAGCACCATGCTTTTTCGGGGGATGAGCCGGGAAGAGATCGAAACGGCTCTGACCTGCCTCAACGCCGAGGTAAAACGCTATCGCAAGGGGGAGACGATCCTCTTCGCCGGTGAACCCTGCGCGAAAATGGGGCTCCTGCTCAAAGGCAGCGTCATCATTGAAAATTACGATATCTGGGGCAACCGCTCGATTTTGAGCCATGTCGGCGAAGGTCAGCTCTTCGCCGAGATCTACGCGCTGCTCAAAGACGAACCCCTCCTCGTCGACGTGACGGCCCAAAGCGACTGCTCCGTGCTCTTTCTCAACGTTGCCGACCTGCGGGAAAGCGCGGGCGGCGAGAGCTGGCGCGTGAAATTCACGGCCAATCTGCTGACGATCATCGCCAAAAAAGGGCTGGTCCTTTCGAGCCGCATCTTCCATACGGCGCCGAAGACCATCAGAGGCCGGGTGATGGCCTATTTGAACAGCGTTTCCCTGCAGAAGAACGCCGGGGAATTCGATATCCCCTTCGACCGCCAGCAGCTGGCCGATTATCTCAATGTCGAGCGCAGCGCCCTCAGCAAGGAACTCGGCCGCATGCAGCGGGACGGTCTCATCATAACGAGAAGAAACCATTTCAAAATCATAAAACTCCGGGAATAAGGCGGCGGCGAAGGTCCGCGCAAAGGAAAAGATCGCCCCGATGATTTACGGTAGCCGCCGCAAGCGTTTCGCTTGCGATCCCGGCACCGGCTTTGGCGATCCCGACGCTTGAAAACCCCGCTTGAAGGGGAGGGAGGAAACGAGATGAAGACGAAAACACTGACGGTCTCAAGCGAAAGACATACGGAAATGATCGACATCAGCGCCGATATCCGCGCCGCCGTCGCCGAAAGCGGCGTGAAAAACGGCATCTGCCTGGTGTTCGTGCCCCATACCACGGCGGCGGTGACGGTCAACGAAAACGCCGATCCCGACGTCAAAAGCGACATCATCAAAGAACTCGCTGAGATCGTGCCCTGGGAGGACAACTACCGCCACCGCGAGGGCAACGCCGCGGCCCATCTCAAGTCATCACTGGTCGGCTGCGCCCAATCCCTCATCATCGAAGACGGCGATTTGCTCTTAGGCACCTGGCAGGGGGTGTATTTCTGTGAATACGACGGCCCCCGCCGCCGCAGGGTCCTGCTGAAGATCGTCGCCGACGCCTGAAAAAGGGGAGGCTGTCCGCAATGAAAAATCACGGCTCAAAAAGAATATTTTCGCCGCTCATCGCGGCCCTGCTCTGCGTGATGCTGCTTTTTTCCTGCTCCGCGGCGGTTTCCGCCTCGACGCTGTTTAAGGATGTGCCCTACACGTCCTGGTATTATTTCTATGTGAAATACGATATCGACAAGGCCGTCATGAGCGGCACTTCGAAAACGACCTTTTCGCCGCGGCAGGCGATGTCCCGGGCGATGACGGTGAAGACCGTCCACAATCTCGCCGGTCAGCCCGGATACAGCCTTGAAGGCGGCGAAGGCGAAGAAGCGTGGGCCGGCTTTTACGACGTGCCGGCGGGAAGCTGGTATGAAGATGCCGTCTACTGGGCGTGGTCCCGGGGGATCGCCGCCGGCGTCGGCGAAAACCGCTTCGCCCCCAATGCTCCCGTGACCCGGGAGGAATTCGCCGCCTTTCTCTATCGCTATGAGGCCGATCTCTTCGAGCAGTGGATGAAAGCCGAAAGCGAAGGGGAAGAGAGCGCGGCCGCGGCCGCGGCGGAAACGGAAACAACGGAAGAAACGGACGAGGCGGCGGCGGCGAATGCTGCCGAAGCCGAAGAAAGCTCCGCAAAAGAAGCGGCGGCCGCCGCCGCGCCGTCGGCTTTTTCCTTTGAGGAGACCTACGTTCCCGGCGATCTCAGCCGTTTCGGCGATGAAGCGGCGATCTCCGACTGGGCGAGAACGCCCCTGGCCTGGGCCGTCGGCCAAGGCCTCTTCGTCGGCAACGACA
>CACXDX010000037.1 GCA_902766525.1 uncultured Bacillota bacterium
AAATCTCTCGCTTTTTTGCTTTCCTCGATTTTAACGTAGCTGTCCTCTTCCACGGGTTTCAATTCTTCGAGATCGTAGGGGGTCTCCTGATAGACGAAATTGAGCCAGTTGGTGTAGGTGCAGTTGGAGCTGGAACGCCAGGAGAGGATCGGCGGCTTCGAGGGATCATCGTCGGGATAGTAATTTTTGGGGATGGTCGGGTTCAGCCCCTTGGCCAGATCGCGTTTGTATTCCTTATCGAGATCGTAGCGATCGTATTCGGAATGGCCCGTGACGAAGATCTGACGGGAGGAGTAGGCCAAAATCAGATAGCTGCCGGTTTCTTCGCCCTCGGCGGCGACGTAGAGCTCGGCGTCGTTGCGCACGGCTTCTTCATCGATGCCGGTATAGCGGGATTGGGGCACGTAAAAAACATCATCCATGCCGCGCATCAGCATCTTGCGGCGGTGCAGCACGCGGTGGCGGTAGACGCCGCTGAGCTTTTCGGGAAGCAGGTGCTTTTCGATGTTGAAGTGGTAGTATAGCCCGGCCTGAGCGCCCCAGCAGATATGGAAGGTGGAAAAGACGTGGGTCTTGGACCACTCGAAGATATCGGTCAGCTCCCGCCAGTATTCCACCTCTTCGTAAGCCATGGTCTCCACCGGCGCGCCGGTGATGATGAGACCGTCGAAGCGCTCTTCTTTGACGTCGTTGAAGGTGACGTAAAACTTATTCAGGTGGGAGGCGTCACTGTGGGTCGATTCGTGGGAGGCCGTCTTTAAAAAGGTGATCTCGACCTGGATCGGGAAATTTGAGAGCACCCTCAAAATATCCAGTTCCGTGTCTTCCTTTAAGGGCATCAGGTTCAATATGGCGATCTGGAGGGGACGGATCTCCTGGGCGTTGGCCCGATCTTCGTCCATAACGAAGATGTTTTCCGATTCCAGAACGTTTTTTACGGGTAAGTCATTTTGGACTTTGATCGGCATATTCGCTCACCTTCAATTTCTTTAGGGTAACGGCTGCGGGAAGCCTTTGAGGTATAAAAAACAGGAGTTTAAAAAACTCCCGAACAAAAACGGCTGATAAAAGGATCCCCTCAACCACGGGAAAAGACCCGATCATCCGCTGATGCCCGGGAGAAAAGCATTCGACCGTTCGGTTTCGCGATGGTGAAGATCGTCATTGTCGTTTCTCGTGCCTTTCAAAAAAGAATATGTTGAAATTATAGCTTTTTTTTCCGGCGCTGTCAATATGTCGCCGTCTTTTCCTTTCGCGCAAAGCGGGATCCGATCGTCCTTTGAGGCGAAAACGAAATTTTAAAGGAAACAGGGAATATTCTTCCACATGGCTTTTACAGGCGTTCGCATATATTTTGACTATCAGCAAATTTATCAAATTGTAATGAAAAATCGGTCAGCGTATAATTGATATGGAATTTTGTTTTCTTATGATTATTCTGTTTTCCGAGGGAGGAAGGTTCGATCATGGCAAAGGAATTTTCGGTTGCCCAAAAACAGCGTTTGACGGAATTGAACGCCGACGAAGCTTCGGTCGCGCGTCGGTTTGACGATGTCAAAGAACGCGATCGGGCCTTCAGATCCATGGAAAAGGAATTGATCGAAGCCAACAAGGACGCTCTCTTCGCGCTGCGCGACGGTTCCCGCCGTCCGATCCAGCTGGAGATCGAAACGAAGCTGGTGAAATGGCTCACCGAAGAGGCCGGGTTTACCCAGGTGGTCACGCCGATCATGCTCTCCAGAGAGATGCTGGCGAAAATGACCATCTCCGAGGATCATCCCCTCTTTGAACAGGTATTTTGGCTTGACCAAAAGAAATGTCTGCGTCCGATGCTGGCGCCGAACCTCTACGATGAAATGCGTTCGCTGCAGAAGATCTGGGGCAATCCCGTCCGCATCTTCGAGGTGGGCCCCTGCTTCCGCAAGGAAAGCCAGGGCGCGCGCCATCTCAATGAATTCACCATGCTCAACTGTGTGGAATTGGGCGGTGTGAAGGACGGCGAACAGATGGCCAAACTCAAGGAAATGGCCGTTTCCGCCATGGCCGCTCTCGGTATCGATGATTATGAGCTCGTCGGTGACGACAGCGTCGTCTACGGCAGCGAACAGACCCTCGATGTGCTCATCGACGGCATGGAAGTCGCCTCCGGCGCCTACGGTCCCCATTTCCTCGACGATCAGTGGGGGATCTTCGATCCCTGGATCGGCTTCGGCTTCGGTATCGAGCGTTTGGCGATGACGACCAAAAAATACCGCAACATCAAACGGGTCGGGCGCAGCCTGCAGTATCTCAACGGCGCGCGGCTCAATATATGATGAAGCATTGACCTTTTCAAAAAACGGCAAACGGCAAAGGGTAAAGTCTTAAAAGAAAGAGGAAAAACCATGACGAGACTGACAACGGAATGGATCGAAAATATGAAAAACGAACTGCCCCAATGGGCGGAAAATCTTGAGGATATGACCCATATGTCCCTGCTCAATCTGGCCGCCGTCGCCGGCGACGTCTCCCGCGGCCGGGTGAACAGCGCTTCCTGGCGGATCAAGGTGGCCGTCGTCCCCGTGACCCAGGGCGAGGGCATCATCGCGACCTTCTGCGAACAGGTCGCCGCCATCGTCGCCTATATGGGCTTTGACGTCTTTGTGACCGAACAGACCGACGTCTGGGGCATCTATGAGGCGAATCAAAAGGGCGCCACCATCATCTTCCTCGCCGACGATATGTATTTCCTGGCTCTGAATATGGCGAAAAACGTCGTTGTGGAAAATTCCGACGCCACGGCCCGCGGTTTCGTCGCCGCCCTTGAAGGCGCGGTCGGCGGGATCCGCGACCGTCAGGTCCTCGTCCTCGGCGGCGGCAGAGTCGGCAGGGCCGCACTCGGTTTTTTGAGACAGCGCGGCGCCGACGGCGTCGTTTACGATATCGATCAAAAGGTTTTGAAGGGGCTGAAAGCCGAAGGCTGGAAGGTCATTAAGGATAAAGCGCAGATCAAGAATTACGATCTGATCGTCGACTGCACGCCGGAAGCGAATTGGCTCACGCCGGAAATGCTTCATCCCGATACCTATTTCGCTTCGCCGGGTGTGCCGCTTTCACCGACCCCGGAAGCGCTGGAAAAACTCGAAGGCCGTCTCATTCACGATCTGCTTCAGCTCGGTGTCATTACCATGCTGGTGATGGCCTGCTGATTTTCTCTCATATCATTTTTCAACGCCGCGTTTCGACGCGGCGTTTATTTTATTTTGCCGCCGCCCGGGGGCAGATCGCCGCCTGTTTCCCTTTTAAAAAAGAAAACGGAAATATTTTTAAAAAACCTTGATATTTTGTCTTCTTTATGATATAATATTCAAGATCTCACATGGGGGGTGGATCGTTATTGATCATATAGACTCTAAATCTATGCAGCCGGGTGAGACTCCCGGACTCCCCGCCAGTTTTTAACAGATTATTTCTGATACGCTGAGTCGGGTTTTCCGACTCTTTGTTTTTGGCTGAGATCTCAGAGGAGAAAAAGATGAAAGAAAAAGACATCATTAAGAAATTGGCAACGACCGCCAAAGCGGAAAAAGAGGAGCTTATCTCCATTCTGGCTTCGGAAGATAAGGATACCTCCGATCTTCTTTTCGCTTCGGCGCGGGACACCCGTACGCGCTTTTTCGGCGACAAGATCTTTGCCTACGGCTTCGTATACTTTTCTACCTATTGTCGGAATAACTGTAATTTCTGTTATTTTCGCCGCGATAACGAACATACGATCCGGTATCGCAAAGACAGTGAAGAAGTTTTGGCCATCGCCAAAGAATTGGCGGACAGCGGCGTGAACCTGATCGATCTGACTTTGGGGGAAGATCCCTCTCTGCATAAGGAAGGTTTCGCCTCCATGCTTGATCTCGTCGATGAGATCCACGATCGGATCAACCTGCCGGTGATGATCTCTCCCGGCGTGATCAGCGATGAGCTGATCGAGGAATTCGCCCGCCGCAACGCCGAATTTTACGCGCTCTATCAGGAAACCTATAACCGTCAGCTTTTCAAAAAGCTCCGTGTCCATCAGGATTTCGATGAACGCATGCACGCCAAGATCAAGGCCAGAGAATGCGGTATGTTCATCGAAGAGGGGATCATGACCGGTCTCGGCGAAACCGAGGAAGATATCGCCGACGCCCTTCTGGCCATGGCCAAAGTGAAACCGAGTCAGATCCGGGTCATGACTTTCGTGCCCCAAAGCGGTACGCCCATGGCGGAAATGGAACCGCAGGATCATGATATGGAATTGAAGATCATCGCCCTGATGCGTCTGCTCTATCCCAAAGCGCTGATCCCCGCCTCCCTTGACGTGGAGGGGATCGAAGGGCTGGAAAGCCGCATCAACGCCGGCTGTAACGTCGTGACTTCGATCATCCCGCCCACATCCGGTCTGGCCGGTGTGGCCCAGAGCACGATGGACGTCAACGAAGGCTATCGCACCGTTGCCGGCATTACACCCCGTCTGAACGCGCTGGGCCTGCGCGTCGCCGAGGATGACGAGTATAAGAGATGGATGAAGGAAGCATGGTAACGAAGGTCTGTGTGATCGGCGGCAAGCTGCAGGGTACGGAAGCGCTTTATCTGGCGAAGAAAGCCGGTATGGAAACGACGTTAATTGACCACTCAAATTCACCATTAGGTAAAAATTTTTGTGGTAGATTTATTTGCCGAGATGTGATACAATATAATAAAGATTTAATAGAAGTGCTGGAAGAGGCCGATATCGTGATCCCCGCTCTCGAAGACCGGGAAACGCTGACTTTTTTGAAAAAGTTGTCTCAAGCGCATGATATCAACCTTGTCTATGATGAGGCGGCCTATGCCATCACTTCCTCCAAGCTCGAAAGTGACCGGATGATGCGGGAAAAGGGACTGCCCTGTCCCCGCTACTATCCCGAGGGGGATTTCCCCTATATCGTCAAGCCTTCGGCGCTGAGCTGCAGCGCCGGTGTGGCCAGAATCGATACCGCCGAAGCGATGGACGCTTTCCTCGAGGAGCATCGGGGAGAGGAGTGGGTCGCCGAGGAATATCTCGACGGACCTTCCTATTCGCTGGAAGTCATCGGCGTGCCCGGAGCTTACCGTACATACCACGTGACGGAGCTCTTTATGGACAGGGATTACGACTGCAAACGGGTGCTTTCCCGGCCCGATCTGGACGCGTCTCTTAGGCGGCAGCTGGAAGAGGAAACCGTCGCCCTCGCCGAAATGGTGCGGCTTCACGGCATCATGGATGTGGAAGTCATCGAAAGCGGCGGTGTTTTGAAGATTCTGGAGATCGACGCCCGTCTTCCCAGCCAAACGCCGATCGCCGTTTATCACGCCACCGGCGTCAATATGATGAGCGAGCTGGCGGAGGTCTTCGCCAAAAGAAAGGTCGCCGCGGTCGAAAGTTTCAACGAGGAACGCTTCGTTTCCCTGGAACATATCCGCGTGGAAGGCAACCGCGTGAATACGGTCGGCGAACACATCCTGACTTCGGCCGGGCCGCTGCGGCAGGAAAAAAATTTCTGCGGTGCCGACGAGGCTCTGACCGATTACGCGCCGGGGAAGGAAAACTGGACGGCAACGCTGATCTGTACCGCCCCGGACAAAGAAGGACTGGCGCGGAAGCGGGAACGGATTCCCGAAGAGATCGCCGCCCTGATCCGGCAACCCGTCGTTTACGGCGACGAGGAGCCGAATCGCTGAATTTTGTTTGTTTGTGCGCAAGCACAGCAGAGATAAAGTACTTTACCAAAGCACTAAAAAACAAGGAGGAAACTCAAACATGTTAATCGTAGGTGAACTCATCAACACAAGCCGTAAAGCGATCAAAGCCGCTGTTGAAGCCAAAGACGTTGCTTACATCCAGCAGATCGCCAAAGAACAGGCCGAAGCCGGCGCCGATTACATTGACGTTAACTGCGGTACTCAGTTCGGTAAAGAAGTTGAAACCATGGAATGGCTCGTCGAAACCATTTGCGAAGTCGTTAAGGACAAACCGCTCTGCATCGACAGCCCCGACGCCGGTGCTCTTGATGCCGGTCTTACCCTGGTCAAAAAATTGCAGCCCGACTTCCAGCCGATGATCAACTCCATCAACTATGAACAGGAACGCTATAAGGAAGTTCTTCCCCTCGTCACCAAACATGACGCGAAGATCACCGCACTCCTGATGGATGACACCGGTATTCCCGACAGTGCCGAAAAACGTCTGGCCGTTGCCGACCATCTGTATGAAGGCCTCACCGCGGAAGGCGTTGCCGACGAAAACATCTACTTTGACCCCCTGATCCAGCCCATCAGCGTCAACGCTGAATTCGGCGTTCAGGTTCTCGACACCGTTAAAGGTCTGACCGAAAAATATCCGAAATGCCACAAAATGTGCGGCCTTTCCAACATCTCCTTCGGTCTCCCCAACAGAAAGATCCTCAACAGCTTCTTTGTTGCTCAGACCATGGTTGTCGGTATGGACGGCTTCATCGTCAATCCCACCGATAAACTGATGATGGGTACCATCGCTGCCGGTTCCGCCCTCATCGGTAAAGATGATTACTGCATGGGCTACCTGATGGCCTCCCGTAACGGTCTCTATGACTGATCGGTAAAAAGAATGAAACATGCGGCGGAGGAGCAATCCTCCGCCGTGCGTTTTCAATGGGGTTGTTTTTAACCTCCCCCCGGTGACGCCGAACGAATCGGGATCCGACATGATTCGTGAAAAGTTGTGCCGGATCTTGATTTGAAGATTTTGAGGTGAAAAAGATGTCCGCCGAAAGCAACAAACGCTACTATCGAAAACACGTCGATTTTTTCCGTCTGCTGGAAAAGATCAAGCTCTGGCCCTCCCGCAACGGAACGCTCCACGGTATCCGCAGCATTGAATATAAAGGGGAATACGCCATCGTCACGACCCACTGCGGCAAGACCTTTATGACCCGCAATTCCAAAAACAGCCGCGCCGCCCGCTGGCTCAGGAATAAATGGATGCGGGGAACGTGTAAGAAATGCCGCATCCCCGACTGGAAGCTGGAAAAATATTCCAAGACCTATTTTACCGAACATTACGG
>CACXDX010000038.1 GCA_902766525.1 uncultured Bacillota bacterium
AATTGCTGTAAACGCAAGCGGCGGATGATCGTTTTGAATTGCTTATAGGTAGCCATGATCAGCACACCGGAATGACCGGCCTTATGAATCAGTACGTCACGATTGGTGACAACCTCTCCTCCCGTCGAAAGAACGGCCTCTTTTAAAATCTGGACGGCGGGATCGCGAAGATTCTCCGCGAAGACGTTATAAAAAGCGGCTTTATCCGCCATATATGACGCACCGTAATCCGAAGGATGAATGAATCTTTCATTGAAACGACGAATTTCCTCCGCATCGTCAAAAGCAACAAATCGCAGATTAAACATTTTGATTCACCTCACACCGTGATTTTTGGTTTTCCGCCGTCGCGGTATTTTTTACAGTCCGCTAACGCATAACAATCGTAGCAGGGACGGCTCTCTTTATCCGCGCGACTGAGCAGGAGATCAAAACCGGCATTATCTTTCCTGCGGTGATGCGCGATCGCCGAAAGAATCAGATCTGTCTCAGCTTCGGCAAAGCCCGCTTCCTCCAACAGAGGACGGGCCAGCATGGCGCCTTCAACGGCATGATCTTTTGCCGCGTCTTCATACTCGCGAAAGCGACCGATATCATGGAGAAAGGCAGCGGCATAAATCAGCTCACAGACCTGTTCCTCAGAATAATCACTCAACTCCGGGCAGGGAACTTCGCCCAGCAAAAAGAGAACGGCTGCGGTACGCGCCGTTTCCCAGCAATGACTGCGGTCATGGCGACAAAAACGGCGTTCGCTTTCAAGTTCGGCGATTTTGTCCATATACATTTTATAAGAGGCGGAGGCTAAAACAGCCTCCACCCTTTTCATTTCTCTTAAATTTTTCATCCTTTGTTCATTCACCGCTGCCTGTTCCGGCTTCTTTTTCCTCAATGAATGTTTCCGTTTCTTCAACGGCAGTATCTTCCTCCGCCACAACACCGTCAGCATTTGCTTCCGCCGCTGCTTCAACGGGAGCACCCATCGGAATCACAACAGCATCTTCACTTTCCGGATCCCCGTTTTCTTCGTCGGAAGCGGGAGCAGCGTTTACATCTATGATTTCTTCGGCAGGATACGGAAGACGAGTCCCGTTCATGACATCAATAAACTCTTCACCGCCGACGGTTTCCTTGTCATAAAGCAGCCGGGCAATGATATGAAGCTTATCTTCATGTTCGGAAAGGATCTCGGTACAACGCTGATAAGCGATATCCATCATGCGGCGGGCTTCTCTGTCAATGGAAGCCGCGACCTCTTCGGAATAACTGCGGTTCTGCCCCAGCTCTCTGCCGAGGAAGACCTGTTCTTCATCGTGACCGAAGGTCAGCGCACCGAGTTCTTTGCTCATACCGTAGCGCATAATCATCTTTCGAACCAGTGAGGATGCTCGTTCGAGGTCGTTTTGCGCCCCGGTGGAAACATCCTTCAGAATCAATTCTTCGGCAATACGGCCGCCGAGGAGCACGATGATTTCATCTTCCATATGACTCTTGGTCATATAATTGCGATCTTCTTCCGGGAGCATCAGGGTATAACCGCCTGCCATGCCACGGGGAATAATCGAGATCTTGTGAACGGGATCGGCGGTAGCGCAATAATACGCCGCCACAGCATGACCCGCTTCATGATAAGAAGTCAGTTTCTTTTCTTTGGGGCTGACAACTTTGCTCTTCTTTTCCGGGCCGGCGATCACGCGTTCGCTGGCATCTTCCATCTCCGTCATGTTGATGATTTTCTTTCCGCGGCGGGCGGAAAGAAGAGCGGCTTCATTAACGAGATTAGCCAAATCCGCACCGGAGAAACCCGGAGTGCGGCGGGCAATCACCGGCAAACTGACATCACTGCCGAGGGGCTTTCCTCTGGTGTGGACTTTGAGGATTTCCTCACGACCTTTGATATCGGGCATACCGACACTGATCTGCCGGTCGAAACGGCCGGGACGCAGCAGCGCCGGATCGAGGATGTCGGGTCTGTTGGTTGCGGCCATAACAATGATACCGGAATTTTCGGCAAAACCATCCATTTCCACAAGGAGCTGATTCAGCGTCTGTTCTCTCTCATCGTGACCGCCGCCGACACCGGCGCCGCGCTGGCGGCCGACCGCGTCAATTTCGTCGATAAAAACGATACAGGGAGCATTTTTCTTGGCTTCTCCGAACAGGTCACGAACACGGGATGCACCGACACCGACGAACATTTCCACGAAGTCCGAACCGGAAATACTGAAGAAAGGCACACCGGCCTCACCGGCAACGGCTTTGGCCACTAAAGTTTTCCCTGTTCCGGGAGGTCCGAAAAGCAGAACGCCTTTGGGTATTTTGGCGCCCAAGGCATTATATTTCGTCGCGTCCTTAAGAAAATCGACGATTTCTTCCAATTCTTCCTGAACTTCATCAATACCGGCAACGTCGCGGAAAGTAACCTTTTTATCTCCGGGCGCCTGCATACGGGCTTTACTCTTGCCGAACTGCATTACTTTTCCGCCGCCGCCCTGGCTTTGGTTCATCATATACATGAATACGCCGAGAATGATGATGGTGGGAACGAGCATGATCAGCAGACTTTGCCACCAGGGATCACCGGGAGATTCCGCGAAGGAAACATTAACGCCGGCTTTATCAAGCTCGGAAACAAAATCCTGATCAGGCGGGATCGTCGCGACATAAGTATTTTCGTCTTTGTCTTTGCCCGTTACTT
Organism: uncultured Bacillota bacterium; assembly: GCA_902766525.1. Lineage (GTDB taxonomy): Bacteria > Bacillota > Dehalobacteriia > UBA7702 > UBA7702 > UBA7702. The sequence goes on from CACXDX010000038.1 coordinate 2,696, forward strand.
TCCAGGCATTGTCCGTGGCAACGATTTCAACTTCGGTATAATCACCCGCGTTGGCGTGATTCAAAAACTCCGTGGAAGTAAGCTCCTGAATATCCCGATCGTTGCCGGACATCATTTGAAACACGGCAATACAACCGAAAACGATGAGCATATAAATCAAAATGTTTTTCAGAAAATTTCTGTTCAAGGTGTCCTCCTTTTGGCTGATGGAATAAGCGTTTTCCCCAATATTTTTACGGGCATTTGACAATCTCACTAAGTCACGCGCGATCATTAAGCCGCAAGAGACTTAAACATAGTTATTATACCATAAAAACGATGCGGGTAAAAGAATTTTTTTATTCAAATAATAAAGGTTTTTGGGAAATACGAATACTCTTTTCATTATTCCACATGGAAAACGATATTTTCATTGCCGGCGGCAGCGAAAATCCTTTGCCCGATGATCCAGAGCACACGCTGACCGTAAGCCAAAAGAACCAGATCATCACGGTCAACGGCAGGGATTTTAGCGTCAATAAAAAAATCACTGAGCTTTTTAACATGACCGCCGTCGATGCATACATAGTCACCTTTCTCCCGATTTCGCAGCGTCAATCCTTTTGGATCAGCGGTAAATAGATCAACATCAATACAGGCCGTATGTTTCACATTGCCTTTTATCCGCTCTTTTGTCCTCTTTGACGTCAGGATCATGCCGTAATCCTCGGCATTGATCGTTCCTTCATAGGGTACGCTGAGAGGCCGACGTTTTTCTTTTTCTCCTCTCTTTTCGGAAAAGACCAGCTTTGTTCCGTCATTATAAAGCCATAAACGATCATTGAAAGGCATGGCTTTTCCCGTAAGCAGATTCAATGCCCGCTCTGTTTTTTCCCGATCAACATCGGCGCCGCCTTCACCGGCAGCCAAACGCAAAACACGGCGGGCGATAACGGGATCAAGATCATGGAGACCTTTTCTGTCCAAAACGATCTCATTTCCGTTACGATGAACAAGATCGTCATAGGATCTCTTGCTCAAGGCATTTAAAAAGCGCTCTTCTTCACGAAGGAGAGAAGAAGCCCGACAGATATTTTCAACGGCACCGGAACGGATCTCCTCCAAAACGGGAAGAACATCGGCACGCAATCGATTTCGGCTGAAGGTTTTATCTTCATTGCTCTCATCAATACGGTAAGGAATTTTATGTTCATCACAGTAATCCAAAAGTGTTCCTTTTCTCACACAGAGAAACGGACGGCCCAAATCACCGCTTAACGGACGCATACCGCCGACTCCCTTCAACCCGCTGCCGCGGATCAGATGGAGCAAAACGGTTTCGGCATTATCATCAAGATGATGAGCGGTAAGGATCCGATCCGCTTTTAAAGAACGGAAAAAGCGATATCGTTCCCTTCTGCCGGTTTCTTCGATGCCGCATTTTTCTTCTTTGGCAAGTTTGCCGATATCACAGTGGTGAACGACGCACAACAATCCCCTCTCTTGGCAAAAAGCGGAAACCATAGTCTCATCCGCGTCGGCGGCATCACGAAGCCCGTGGTGCACATGGGCAACCGTATAGCGAAGCCCGGGATAAAGACGAGGCAGAAGATGGGCAAGAGCCATGGAATCGGGACCGCCGGAAACAGCGAGAACAACGCTGTTGACGCCGTCTAAAATATGATGTTGTTCGATATATTCGCGAATCTTTTTTTCCATGATTGTATTATAGCTTTTTTACACTGAAAATGCAAAAATAAAGACGAATCATTCTTCAAAAAACTCCGCTTTTACGCGGAGCATTTTGAATTTTTTATTCGATTCAGTCATCTTTTTCATTTTTATTCCCGATCTCTTTTTGTAAAGAAAGCAACGGCGATCGCCCCGGGACCGGCATAAGTTCCGATGGTCGCGCCGGCAACGGTTTCCTGCATACGCAATTCATTACCCGCATAAAGATCGCGGGAATCTTCCACATACTTATACAGTACTTCATTGGAAAATCCGGAATAGGCAAGACAAACAGGCCGGTCAAAATCGATGGGTCCTTTCTTCTTTACAAATTCCGTCAACATGTTATTGCTCTTTTTTGAGCCGCGCGCCTTGCCGAGAATCTCCACGATACCCTCTTCTATCGTCAGCACCGGCTTGATCGAAAGCATATTCCCGGCGAGTGCCGCGGCAGAGGAGATCCGACCGCCTTTTTTCAGATACTCCAGCGTATTAAATACGGCAATAACATGAGCGTCTTTCAGCTCTTCACGAATTACCGCATCGATTTCTTTGGCGGTTCTTCCCTCATCCCGCATCTGAACCGCCCGAAGCACGATTATAAACTCCGAGGCACAGAATTGTCGCGTATCGATAACACTGACACTCAGGGGAAATTCTTCCGCGGCGATGCAGGCGCTTTGATAACTGCCCGAAACACAGGAGGAAAGGCAGAAGCAAAGGACCTCATCCCCGGCTTTCACGGCTTTTCCGAACTCCTCCGCATAAGTAAACGGTGTGATCTGGCTCGTTTTCGGAAATTCATCCGTTTCGATCAGTTTTTCATAAAACTCGCGCGGCGAAAGCGTCACGCCATCCAAGTATTCTTTTTCGCCAAAAGAGACTTTCAAAGGTAATACCGTAATACCCCACTCTTTTGCTTTCTCCTGCGAAATATCGCTTGCGGAATCCGTTATAATTCTAATCGCCATGATTCTTTTATCCTCTTCATGTCTTAAATAATGAAAGTGATTCGACCCTGATATCAAATCGTTTTATTGAGCAACACGGGGAATCAACCCCTTTAAAAGTACCGTAAAATGCTTTGATACCTCTTCGGCATGGGCCTCGATCTCATCGTGGGAAAGCGACTCATCCTCAATGCCTGCGGCCATATTCGTGACACAGCTGATGGTACAGACACGCATGCCCATATGACGGGCTGCAAACTTTTCCACCTGTCCGTACAATCACAAAAAGCAATATCAACCCGAATAAAAAAGTTTTTGTTGCTTTGTTCCCTTATCAGATCGGATTAGAAATCATTATATCACAAAAAACGACTTTTTGTTCGAAAAAAAACCAGTCACTTCATAAATCGTTTTAGTAAAAAAACGACACCGCAGTAAACGCTGCGGTGGTTTTTGGCTTATTATTCCGTAATTTTACATTTGAGATCAAAACGACACGGATTTTCTCAAACATGTCTTCTTGCTCAAAGATTCAAGCGAAACATGCCATGGCGGTTACAATACGCATACAGCCGCTTTACACGGCGAATTTTAAACCTCGCCTCGGCATTGCCTTCCGGATATAGTTTTACAAACTGAATCCCCTCATCCGCTATCGCGGCAAAAAATGAAATGTAATGATCCTTCTTCATCGGATGATCCAGCGTAACATAATATTCATCTTCCACGGTTTCCACATGAATATTATGGTTTTCATCCCCTTCTTCCGCTTCAAGCGGCGGCAGTGTAATACCGCAGCAGCTGATCACCGCGTCTCCGGTCGACCGGATCACATTGCCGCAAACGGGACAGACATAGAATTTTGCCTTGAACATGTTAAAGGATCGATTCCGGTTGCGAACATCTTCCCCGGACAACAATTCGATCACGGAGATATCAAGCGCTTTTGCCAGCGATTCAAGTAGAGTAATGTCGGGCAGGCCCCGACCCGTTTCCCATTTGCTCACGGCCTTGCCGCTGACATGGATTATTTCCGCAAGTTCCTCCTGAGTCATTTTTTTGTTTTCGCGAAGCCGCCGTATCACGGCTCCGGTAACGTAACGATCCATCACATTCGCCTCCTTTTGCTGCCAGTTTATCACAGATATAGGGGAAAAACCACCTACGTATCGTAGAATTGCCCGGAGAATATTTGAATAAACCCTATTGTTTATCTGCCGATAACGGACCGCTCCACCTTGATCCGCATAAACCAACCCACACAAAGAAAGGTTAAACCGATGACGACACACACCGTTTTCTTTACCGTGTCCGGAGCAAATACCACCCCGAGAATGATGCCGGTGCCTATACCTGTTAAAATATCACTAACCTGTTTTTGCTTGCGAATCTTCTTATTGACCTTGAATACATCAATAATATTATCATCGGCCTGTTTGTTATAATCATCTTTCAAATGTTCGCCGCAAAGCAGTTCGTTTACGGAAATATCCAGTTCATCACAGAGCACCGGGATCGTATCCAAATCAGGCATATACTTCCCCGTTTCCCATCTTGAAACCGTCTTGTTGGTCACGCCGAGCTTTTCACCCAGCATTTCCTGAGTCATATTTTTCTGTTTCCTGTTTTCCGCAATGAATCTGCCGATTTTATATTGATCCATAACCGATTGCCTCCTCATCTGTTTTGATAAAAAATATCACAAATAAAGCATTTTGTATTCCCCACAGATGGCGAATCCGTATCAATACTTCGTTTTTTACCTCTCTATTTTAAAAACCGTATCTCTAAACTCAATACTTTTTACGCAGAATCAGATATGAAAGCCAATAAACAAACACGATCAAGCAAACGGAATAGGAAAGAATCATCTGAATCATATGCTGGCCGAGAACCATGGCAACGATCACGCCGACACCTTCAACCAAAACAACGATATATCCGGCCCAGGACCAACTCTTCATACGTAAAAAGCGGTTGCGTTCGTCACTGACCTCCGTATCCACTTTTTCACGGTAAACAGGATTGTTTCTGTATTTCAGATTTTTGATAATCTGAAGAATTCCGACCGCGGCGAGAGCTCCGCCCATACCGGAATATAATGACGAATCGAGTACTTCCGCAAAGGAAAGTCCCACCAATGTCACGCCCAGAACAACCCAGAAAATGCTTAATGCCAGTCTTTTATTATTGTACATGATTATTCCTCCTCAAAAAAGAATACTTCTTCGATCGTCATCCCGAAATATTTCGCGATTTTGTGCGCCAGCATGATCGACGGATTGTATCGCCCGTTTTCCAGAGAGCTGATCGTTTGCCGCGAGACGCCCATCAACTTGGCGAGTTCATCCTGGCGTATGCCTCTTTCACTGCGGATTTTTTCAATACGATTTTTCATCTCGTCACACTCCGTTTTAACGTAAAGTTTGCTTTACATGAAAAGTTTATCATCTCCAAACACTTTTGTCAAGCTTACTTTACATCCTTTCGCATTTTTTTTGCAAAAAAATTCCCGCAGACCGGAGCAAAACAGCTTCGGGCTGCGGGAATCCTATTTTAAATCATACTCTGTTTTTTCGGACACAAAAAGCTGAAAAGAAACGATCAAACAGCCATTGATTATTGATACAGCTCCACCGGATCCCAGCCTTCATCCCGGTATCGGCTGACGGCAAGACCGTTTAAATTAACATAATCCGTTACGGTGATTCTTCTGAGCTCATCGCGGGCTTCGCTGTCGCTGTATACCTTCATAAAATCATCGTAATATTCACCGAAGAGCTCTTTGGCGCTGTCATCAAAGCCTCCCCCGTCAGTGACCACGTCCATGGAACCGACGGTATAACCGTCACCGTCTTTGCTCAGATGCATCACCCCGGGGAAATTCCCGCCGGAGACGCATTTGAGCGTATCCCCTTCGATGTTATAATTTTCAATCCAAAAATCTCCGTATACAACGACGTCGTCTTCATTGGTATAATCTACGGCTACAATATTCACGGTGGGAATGCTGACATCGGCCTTTTCAAAGCTTTTGCTTACTTCTTCGGCCATGTATTTATAAACCGCCGCTTCCACCGGATCCGTTCCGCCGTAACCGTATGCGGACCCGTCGACAACAGCTCCCTCTGCACTACCTTCCGTTGTATTCGTCGTCGCGTCCTCCCCCGGCACATCTTCACTGTTGCCGCAGGCACTGAAACAGAATGCCATGACAATAGCTGCCATCAAAAAAATCGAAAAAAACCTTTTCTTCATTATTGTTTCCTCCTGATACATTGAAACTTCTTTATTACAGAAATCTTTTTTTCATCGTGTTTCTGCCTTTTCCGCGCAAACGATTACCGCTCCCCGAGATCATACAGCTCTGTGACTTCCGATTCATCTTTTTTTGTAGAGAACGAGTTCCGGATTGATTCCCTCTTTTTCATAGGTGCAAACCATAATGAAATCCATATTGGCGAGAACGCCGAAACAGCGTTCTCCGCCGAATTCCGATTTCAGCTGATTGCCCAGATAGGTCACATGATCATCCAAAAATTTCACTTTTGCTCCGCTCGGAAGACGATATTCGAGATTGACATATTTACCGACAAGAGCATTCAGCTTTTCAACTTTGGGCATCCCCTCAATATGAAGATCATTGATTTCCGCTATCAGCTGTTGTTTGAAAGCCTCAAATTGACCGTCGTCACTGAGTTCGTCGTATCTCTTCCAATAATCCAGCTTGGGCAGCAAATCTTTCATATAAGCACGGGCCTGCTCTTCGGAAAAGCTTTCGTTGACCATATGCTGAACGCAGACGTCAATCAGGTCATCCATATCACTGTAGGTGTAGTTTCCGTCCGCATAGCACCATTTGCAATAGTCTTCATTAAAGCTGCCGTCTTTTTCCTTACTGATGATCCCATCTTCGGACAAGGGCATTCCGCAGCATTGGCAGACCAGCTGTCTCGGGCTGCCGAGAAGTGTATTGATCGAAACATCGAATTCTTTTGAGAGCAATTGAAGGGTATCCGTATTCGGCTGCGTTTCCCCTGTTTCCCAGCGGCTCACCGCCTGTCTTGTAACCATAACACGTTCTGCCAACTGATCCTGGGAGAGGCCGTGTTTTTCACGTAAATTCTTTATTGTTTCCCCTGCGGTCATCGCAACGTTCCTCCCTATTTATTATTTAACCCCATTATGAATCATCCTGATAGATCTGACAAGCAACCTGCTGTTGCTGTCGGATTTTTCCGGATTTACAGCTTTTGAATAATTTTAAATCATAAACCGGATTTCTATAAAAGACGCGCCGCTTTCGCCGCTCTGTTTATCGCATACATTCTTCCACAAATTGCAGCGGCACATCCATGCGCTTTGCGACCTGCTCGGGCGTCATTCCGCTTTCCAGAAAGCGACGGCACACGACCTTTATATTTTCACCGACCTCGATGATATGTCTGTCCGGATCATAGAAGCGGACAACACGCTGGCCCCAATCATGTTCTTTGACCGGATGCACATAATCAATATCCAGCTTTTCAAGGTTCTCGGCAAACTTATCAAAATCATCTTCTTCAAAATAGATTTCAAAGTTATTTCCGCCGAAAGAAATATCATCCGTACCGATAAAATCTTTGAATGTCTCCAATGTTTGCAGGACCAGTCCGCCGGTCAGCGTCTTATTGGCGCCGAAATCCAAAATGACCCGGAGCCCGAGCACTTTATTGTAAAACGCAACGGATCGATCGATATCCGCCACGATCAACATGGGATTTTTCAATTCCATTTTCATTTCCTCTTTTCACAACATATACCGATTCCCCACCCCCGCTTTGTTTTACAATCCGAAGCTGAAAATAGCGAGAACATAAAATCCGACGATCGACAGTGTTGCCAGCAAATCCAATATACCTAATATCTGCACCATCCTGTCTCCTTTAACAAGTTTGCGCCCGATAAAGAAGAATACAAAACCGAAAAAAGCCAATAAACAGGTTATTGAAATCACGACTCCGCTCAGCGCCGAATCATGAGATGAGAATATCAAAAGAAAAAATAAAACTGCTGAAATCAGCGGCAATATTTCCGATATCATCGCAATGATCTTCCTGTTCATCTATCATCCCTCATTGATTTTTATTTTTCTCCTCTAACACCATCCAAACAAATCCTTTAAACCCGCTTATAATTCACACACCATAATATATTCTTCGTCATTCTCGGCTACGGCTCT
>CACXDX010000039.1 GCA_902766525.1 uncultured Bacillota bacterium
CGTTGATTTCTTCGTTTCCGGCGTCGGTACCGGAGGCACGATCACCGGAGTCGGCAGATATTTGAAGGAAAAAAATCCCGATGTTAAAATCGTAGCCGTCGAGCCGGCTTCATCTTCGGTTCTTTCCGGCGGTCAGCCCGGTGTCCATAAAATACAGGGGATCGGCGCGGGTTTTGTCCCTGATGTTCTTTCCACCGAAATATATGATGAGGTCATTCCCATCAGCAATGACGATGCTTTTGAGGTAGCACGGCGTCTCGGTAAAGAGGAGGGTATTCTTGTGGGTATTTCCTCGGGCGCGGCAGCGGCTGCCGCAATCAACCTCGCCAATCGTCCCGAAAATGAAGGGAAAACCATTGTTGTTCTTCTTCCGGACACGGGGGAACGATACCTTTCCACGCCGCTTTTTTCGATTTAAAAAGGTGGGGAACGGGAAAACTTGTAATTTATTAATTTATATGGAGGAGATCTATGTTCATTTCCACAAAAGGACGTTATTCTCTCCGGGTCATGATCGATCTGGCGGAGCATTCCAACGGAAATTATGTTCCTATGAAAGAAGTGGCTGAAAGACAGGGCATTTCGTTAAAATATCTGGAACGGTTGACGCCTGTTTTAACCAAAAACCATTTGATCAGCGGCGTTCACGGCAAAGGCGGAGGTTATAAGCTTACCAGAGAACCGGATCAGTATACCGTTTGGGAGATTCTTTCCCTGGCTGAAGGGGAACTTGCTCCCGTTGCCTGTCTCGGGGGAGAACGGAATGAGTGTGATCGGGCGATGGAATGCCGCACTTTGCCGATTTGGGAGAAATATTACCAAATAACCAAGGAATATTTTTCCGGTATTACCGTTGCCGATTTGATGATGAGAGAACCGGGAAATGATTATGTGATCTGAAGAAAGAACGAAGTTTTCCGTCTCTAAAAGGGTAAATATTTATGAAAAAAGCGATGATTGCGATGAGTGGCGGCGTAGATTCCAGTGTTGCCGCTTATTTGATGAAAAAAGAAGGTTTTGACTGTGTCGGAGCAACAATGCGGCTGTATCGCAGTCCTGTGTTTCGGCAGAAAAATCCGAGGGGCTGCTGCTCCGATCAGGATGAGGAAGACGCTGCTTTCGTCTGTTATCAATTGGGGATTCCGCATGAGTCGGTCTGTTTTACAAAACAATTTGAAGAGCAGGTTATCCGAAAATTTATCAGTGATTATGAATCCGGACTGACTCCCAATCCCTGCATCGATTGTAACAGAACGATGAAATTCCGTGCATTGTTGGAGTATGCCGAGGAAAAAGGCTTTGATTTTGTTGTGACAGGGCATTATGCCCGCATTTGCTCGGATGAACGGAGCGGACGTTTGCTCCTTCGCAAAGCGATTGATGAAAGTAAGGATCAAAGCTATGTTCTTTACATGCTGAGTCAAGATCAATTGGCTCATGTTTATTTCCCTTTGGGGGATCTTCATAAAACTGAGGTAAGAAGAATCGGGGAGGAAAACGGGCTCGTCAATGCGTCCAAGCGTGAGAGCCAGGATATTTGTTTTGTTCCCGATGGCGATTATGTCAAGTTTATGGAAGAGTATACCGGCAGAAAATATGAGGAAGGCGATTTTCTGGATACAGACGGTAATAAGATCGGCCGCCATAAAGGGATCGTTCATTATACCATCGGCCAGCGCAAAGGACTTGGCATTTCCGCTCCGCATCCTCTGTACGTCGCCGCGATCGATGCAAAAAAGAATACCGTTACCGTGGCGGAGAAAAACGATGTTCTCAAACAAACGGTTTACGCCGAGAAAGTAAATTTTATTGCCGTCGATGAGCTTAAAGATGAGATGCGAATCAAGGCGCGAATCCGCTATAATGAAAAGGAAAAACCTGCTTCGGCGCGGATGGAAGGGGATCGTCTTGTGGTTCGATTTGATGAGCCGAGAAGCGGCGTCGCTGTCGGTCAGTCTGTCGTTCTTTATGATGGTGATATTGTAGTCGGTGGCGGTGTCATCTGCGGTTCCGAATGATAAGGAGATTATCCATGACAAAGGTGATTGACAGGGAGTTAAAAAAGAAATACGAAAAGCTTAAGAATGATCTTTCGGCTTTGCCCGGTCTTGCCGTTTCTTTTTCCGCCGGTGTTGATTCCTCTCTGCTGCTGACTGTTGCCGCCGAGGTGCTTGGTGAAAAAGTATTGGCATTGACAGCGGTGTCGCCGAGCTTTCCGCAAAGGGAATTAACAGAAGCGGAAACATTTTGCAAAGAGAGAAATATTCGCCAGCTGCTTGTTTTGACGAATGAAATGAAACTGCAAGACTATCGTCGGAATCCGTCGGATCGCTGCTATTACTGTAAAAAAGAATTGTTTACCGAAATGAAAACAGCGGCGCGGGACAATGGTTTTGAATATCTCGCCGAAGGATCCAACCTTGACGATCTCGGTGATCATCGTCCCGGCAGCCGGGCCGTGAATGAATTGGGTATTCTGCGCCCTTTGCTGGATGCCGGTTTGACAAAGGCGGATGTACGAGATCTTTCCCGTTTTCTCGCTTTACCGACCTGGGATAAACCGTCTTATGCCTGTCTTGCGTCGCGTTTGCCGTATGGGGAGAGCATTGAAGAAGAAAAGCTGAAAAAAATAGAGATTGCCGAGGATCATCTCATCGGTCTCGGTTTTCGACAGGTTCGGGTCCGTCTCCATCGCGACATCGCCCGTATCGAGGTTCCCGCAGAAGAAATCGAAGCTCTCGTTTCGCAAAAGGAAACCGTTTTGGCTTTGTTGAAAGAATGCGGTTTTCCCTATATTGCCGTTGATCTGCGGGGTTTTCGCAGCGGCAGTTTAAATGAATCGATAAAAAAAGAAAAAACGGCAGAATAAGAGATTTTTATATCAATCGCAAAAAAACCGGAAGCATATGCTTCCGGTTTTTTGATATGATTCGTCTTAATTTTTAAATAATGTGCTGAGTAAGCCGCGGCCGAGGCTTGCGCCGACATTGCCGCCGAGGGTCTTGCCGAAAGAACCGAATTGTTTGCCGAATTGTTTGCCGACTTCACGTCCGACAGTTCCCGCAACGGTGCTCCCGACCTGTTTGGCGGCTTTTTGTTTTTGCTTTTTCGCTTTTTCTTCCGCCTTGGCCGCTTCCTTTTCGGCCTTAGCTTCCGCCTTTGCTTTTTCTCTTTCCTCGGCTTTGGCGAGTTTTTCCGCTTCCTTTGCTTCGGCTTTGGCGATTCTTTCTTCTTCTTTGAGTCGTTCCGCTTCAAGTTTCATCGCTTCGGCCGCTTCCCGGTCGGCGATGCCTTTTCTCTGCAGAAATTCAAAGGCCGAATCGGGATCATATGCTTCAGCGTATTTGTTATAATACAATGATGCTTTAACGGCCTCATCCCGTTCGGCATCACTGATCGTTCCCATACGGCTTTGAGGCGGCAGGATAAACCCTTTTTCCACAATGGTGGGAATACCTTCTTCATCGAGGAAAGAAACGATAGCCTCACCGGTTCCCAGTGTCGTTATGGCGTCATAGGTATCAAAATCCGGATTGGCACGGAAAGATTCCGCCGCTGCTTTTATGGCTTTTTGTTCCGCAGGTGTGTAACCGCGCAGCGCGTGTTCGATTTTATTGCCCAATTGAGCCAGAACACCGTCGGGAATATCCCGCGGATTTTGTGTGCAGAAATAGATGCCCACGCCTTTGGAGCGAATCAGTTTAACGACTTGCTCGATTTTATCCAACAGAGGTTTCGGCGCGTCATTGAAAAGCAGGTGAGCTTCATCAAAGAAGAAAACCATTTTCGGTTTCGACACATCGCCGACTTCAGGTAAAGATTCAAAGAGTTCCGACATCATCCAAAGCAGGAAAGTGGAATAAAGTCGCGGGTTGTTGATGAGACTGCTGCTGTCAAGAATATTGATCATACCTTTGCCGGAAACGTCGGTGCAGATCCAATCGTTGATATTCAATGCCGGTTCCCCGAAGAAAATGCCGCCACCGGCGGTTTCCAGGGCGACGATGGCGCGGACGATGGCGCCTACCGAGGACGAGCTGATCTTACCGTATTCGACGGCAAATTCATTGCTGTTTTCATCAACGTAGTGAAGCATGGCTTTGAGATCTTTGGTATCGATAAGCAGCAGCTGTCTGTCATCGGCGATTCTGAAAATAATGGAGAGAATATCACTTTGCAGATCGTTAAGATCAAGGATGCGGCTGAGCAGCAGCGGGCCGATTTCGGAAACGGTCGTTCTGAGAGGGATGCCGCTTTGAGAATAAATATCCCAAAAAGCGGAGGGATAGGCAGTATAGGAAAAAACTTCGTTTAAGGCAAAACGATTGATTCTTTCACGCATATCTTCGCTTTCTTCACCGGCTTTGATCATACCGGCAAGGTCTCCCTTGACATCGGCGAGAAAAACCGGTACGCCGAGATCGCTGAAGGATTCGGCCAAAACTTTTACGGTAACGGTTTTCCCGGTGCCGGTTGCGCCGGCAATGAGTCCGTGGCGATTGGCCATTTCGGGACGTATCAGCAAGGGCTCTCCGCATTCGTTGTTGGCAACCCAGATCTTATTGTCCTTTATCATGACATATACTCCTTTCATGATCGACTTTACGGTATAAGTATACAGATTAAATCAATCTCTTGTCAAGGGTTAGGAAATATAAATCAATGCTCCGAAAAAAAGATGATTTTTTCGGGGTTATTTTATTCAATCGTGGGAACAAATTCAAATACTTCGCTGATTTCCGCATTGCCGCTGAGATCCTCATATATATGGACGATCGCGAAATAAGGCTCAGGCTTTTCCGTAGTGGGTGTTACTTCACAGAGTATGCGATAGTTTGTCCCTGATACGATCTGTGTTGCAAGAAAGGCGAGGGGTTTAAGGCTGATGCCGTCCAGATTGGTTGAGGCATTATCCAATGCAGCCCGGACATCATGATTGATTTCGGGTGAATCCGTCTCTGTCCAGCTTCCGACACCGGCAAAAGTCCCGACTTCACTATTGCATTCTAAAGTTGAAGTGATTTCGGCATCTCCGTCGGTATTTTCAGTAAGAAAAACAATCACATAAGTTTCATCGTTTCCTTCATGTGTCTTGCATAGAACACAGTGAATCGTTTCATCATTGGTTTTGCTGCCTATATAGGCAACGGGTGTGTATTTTTCGGATTCAACGTCTGCAAAAAAAGCACCGATGTCAGCGGGAACAAGCGGAGAAGGAGCAAGCAGGAATCCGTCAACACTTTTTTCCGCGGCATTATTGTCGTTGCTTTCGTTGTTGCTTCCGCAGGCAGTGAGTGTACAGATCAGTATAACGACACATAAAAAGACAAATCTTTTATTCATAAAAAACCCTCCTTTGATTTAAAAAAAAGGAATCCTTTTTTAAAGTATAAAATAATTCAAGCCGCGAATCAATAGTTAAACAATTTGTTTCGGAATAAAGAATATAAAAAAAAGAAAATCCTTGAATATTCTTGAACGTAAGTTTATAATATAAAATAGGTTATTGTGTTGAAAAAAAGTATCTTGGGAGGATAATATGTTAACACCGAGAGTTCAGAGGATGCGGGAAAAATATTTTAATACCATTCCCGCAATTACAGCGGAAAGACTTGTGCTGGCGACCGAGGCATATCAAAAATATGCCGGTGATGCCATCCCGATTTTCCGGGCTGAAGTCGTAAATCATATTATGGAAAATATGACGACGCTGATCATGGAAGATGAACTCATCGTCGGTACCGAGACCAATGTTTACCGCGGCGCCAACCTTCATCCCGAGTTTCAGTCCAGCTCCTGGTATATCAGTGATATCGATGATTTTTCCACCCGGAGCAAGGATCCGTATTACATTTCTCCCGAGGATAAAGAGACCATTCTTGAAACATTGAAGTATTGGGAAGGCAAGTCCATGGAGGATCTTTCCGGCGCGGCAATGCCTGCACATATTCGGGAATTGGAAAAGGATGACATTATCTGTGTAGGTTTGGAAAACGGTGTTTCCGGTGAGACCGTATGTGATCATGAGAAAATCCTTACTGTCGGCATACGCGGGTATATCGATGAATGCAGAAAGAATATCGAGAGCATCGTTCCCCAGACCCAGGAGGAACAGGCTAAAGTTGATTTCTGGAAAGCCTGTATCATTCAGGCTGAAGGTCTGATCACCTATGCCCACCGTATGGCTGATGAAGCCGAAAGGCAAGCGAAAGATTGTAAAGACGAAAAACGCAGACGGGAATTACTGACGATTGCGGAGAACTGCCGCATTGTTCCGGAAAATCCGCCTCGCACTTTCCAGCAGGCGCTTCAGTCCATCTGGTTCGTTCACGTTTATTTCTATATTGAAGTATGTACCACGGCTTGCGGTTTCGGTCGTTTTGATCAATATATGTGGCCGTATTATAAGAAGGATGTTATCGATGAAAAAAATATTAGCCGGGAAGAAGCCCTGGAAATGCTTGAATGCTTCTATCTCAAATGCTGTGAAGTATACGAAGTCCGCGATAACTGGTATGCAACATCTTTTGCGGGATACCCCATGTGGGAGATTCTTGTTGTTGGCGGCCAAACTGCTGATGCCAAAGATGCTACCAATGATCTTTCCTTCCTCTGTCTGGAAGCGGCGGACGATCTTCAAACCACTCAGCCTGTTCTTGCCGTACGTGTTTGGGAAGAAACACCGGAAGAATTAATCCGTTTCGGCTGCAAAATGATCCAGGAAGGACAGGCGAATCCCGGCTTCTTTAATGACAATGCCGCGATTCCGATGGCCATCGGCAAGGGCGGAACTTTGGAAGAAGCGCGTGACTGGACGATTGTCGGCTGTATCCAGGCGGGTCCCGGCGGCGGCGGTACGGATGGCTCTCCCGACGCCGGTTACGTCAATATGGGCAAAATGATTGAGTTTGTCCTTCATAACGGTGTCGATCCCGCCACCGGAAAGCTGCAGGGGTTGCAGACAGGGGATCCCAGAGATTTTAAAAATATCGAAGAATTCAAAGATGCCTTGAAAAAGCAGATCATTCATCATTACGGTTTGATTCGCACAGGCTATAATTTAATGCAGAGCATTCATATGAATCGTTATCCGGTGATTTTTGCGTCGATGGTAACCAAGGGTTGTGTTGAAAGCGGAAAATCCGTCCAGCACGGAGGCGCCAAATATTCTACCTGCGGGCTATATGTTACCGGCGCGGCCAATCTCGCCGACAGTATTGCCGCCGTTGAAAAATGCGTATTTGAGGATCATGATGTATCCATGGATGAGCTGATCGAAGCTTGTGATACCAACTTTGAGGGCAGAGAAAGACTGCGCCAGCTCCTTCTTAATAAGCCGGAAAAATACGGCAACAACAAAGAACATGTCGATGCCATTTACAGAGAGATGATGCATCACATCGGTGATACCGTTCAGAAATGGCCGGATGC
>CACXDX010000040.1 GCA_902766525.1 uncultured Bacillota bacterium
ATACCGAAGAAATATGGCAGGCGATTATAGAAAACCCGCTGCTTTCCGGGATCACGTTCAGCGGCGGCGATCCTCTGTTTCAGCCCGTTCCTCTGCTGGATCTGGCAAAAAAAGCCAAAGAAAACGATTTAAGTGTCTGGTGTTATACCGGCTGGACCTTTGAAGAGCTGGTTGAAAAAAACGATCCGGACATTTTCGATCTCCTTCGTTACGTTGATGTTTTGGTTGACGGTCGTTTTGAAGCGGATCAGAGAACACTGGATCTTCCTTTCAGAGGATCAAAAAATCAGCGTCTCATCGATGTTCCCGCTTATTTCAATGAAGGCGTGATCCGTGAAATCGAATTGAATCACTAAACTACAGAAACCTTGCGTTTTCAGGCAAGGTTTCTTCATCTTCAATGTGATAAAAAATGCAGTATGTAAAGGTTTTGATCAATAAAAAAGTATCTTCGCTGGACAGAGAGTTCATCTATGAGGTCCCGCCGCAGTATATCGGTGAAATAACCATCGGCAGCGTCGTTTCCGTGCCTTTCGGTCCCCGTACGGAAAAGGGCATTGTTATCGGTTACGCGGATAAACCCCGGGATTTTGAAGCGAAGTATATTGATTGTCGCCTGAATGAGTCCTTTCTGTTCCCCGAAGATTTGCTGGAACTCGCCGATGAACTCAGCCGCTATTATTTGAACCCGACGATTTCCATGCTTAAAACAATGATTCCCCGCGGTGTCAACTTGTTCGGCCGCACATTGAGTGAAAGAACGGAATATCGCTTGAGACTGCCCTGCTTTGAAGGTGAGGAGCCTTTTATCCGCGGAAAAAAACAGAGAGAACTGTTTTCTTTATTAAAGGAAAAAAAAGAATTATCTTATTCCGAAGCAAAAGAAAAGGGATTTTCCGCGGAGGTCTGCAACGGATTGGTGAAAAACGGCGGTGCCGATAAAATATCGGTACCGGTTTCCCGTTATTCTTATAAAACGCTTCAAACAGAAAAAGAAGAGCTTCCCGTTCTCAGTTCCGAGCAGCAGAAGGCGATGGATCTCATTGCGAGCAGAAAAGAAGGGGATCATCGGCCGATCCTTCTTCACGGCGTGACCGGTTCCGGCAAGACCGAATTGTATATGAGGCTCATCCAAAACAATCTCGATCTTGGAAAACAGGTCATTGTTTTATTGCCTGAGATCGCTCTTACACCGCAGTATATCGAGGTGTTTGAACGTCGTTTCCGGGGAAAAATCGCGCTGTTTCACAGCCGTCTCAGCGACGGTGAACGGCGGGACGGCTGGTATGCCATGGCTCACGGTGAAGCGCAGATCGCGTTGGGAGCACGATCATGTATTTTCGCTCCGGTAAAGGATCTCGGTCTGATCATCATTGACGAGGAACATGAAGACAGCTATGAGCAGGAAAACGCGCCGCGCTTTCATGCGCGTAAAGCCGCTGAAATACGCTGTAAAAAACATCGTGCCGATCTCGTTTTGGGCAGTGCGACGCCGTCTTTCGAATCCTATCAAAAGGCGGAAAGCGGTCAATATCTGAAGATCACATTAAAAGAACGGATCCATCAAACGCCTCTTCCCGCCATGACCATCGTCGATATGCGGGAGGAATTAAGAGAGGGATGGACGGAGGTTTTAAGCCGTCCTCTCATTGATGCGATCAGAGATACGCTCGATCAAGATCAGCAGGTGATCTTGTTTTTAAATCGTCTCGGTTATCACACCTTTGTATCCTGTCGTGATTGCGGTTTTGTTTACCGCTGTCCGAACTGCGGTATTTCCCTGACTTATTTCAGGGATGATGATCAATTGCGCTGCAGTCACTGTGATTACCGTGAAAAAATCGAGCAGAGCTGTCCGCAATGCGGCGGACGACGCATCAAATATTTCGGTCTCGGTATCGAACAACTTGAGGACGTCGTAAAAAGATTTTTCCCCAATGCCGCCGTCGACCGGCTCGATTCGGAAGCCGTAAAGAAAAAAGGTGCGATCGATAAAGTTTTCGACAGAATGAGAAGGGGAGACACCGATATTCTGATCGGGACACGAATGATCGCCAAGGGATGGGATTTCTCCAATGTGGCTTTGACCGGTATTATCGCGGCGGATTACACTTTGAATTTTCCCGATTTCAGATCATCGGAGAAGACTTTTCAGATGATCGCTCAGGTTGCCGGCCGCTGCGGCAGAGAAAAAAAACAGGGACGAGTTGTTTTGCAGACCTATTGTCCCGATGAACCCGCGATCATGCTCGGCGGCAAACAGGATTTTGACGCTTTCTACAGAAGAGAAAAAGAAAACAGGGAGATGTTCGGTTATCCACCCTTCACATCCATGATGCGCATTCTTTTTGTAACGCCGAAAGGATATCTTTCTCCGGATCGCTTAGCGGAGATTTCTTTCCGTTTTCGCTCCGATCGGATACGTGTTTTGGGTCCGTCTCCCGCTGTTTACGGAGAGAAAGACAGAGATAAATGGGTTCTGACATTTTTGGGCGATGATCTTTCTTCTTTAAAAATGCTGATAAAAAAAGGGATTTCAAAGATGGAAAGCGAAAAGATAATAGATAAGAATATTTCGGTAAAAATAGAAACGGAACCCATTCACACGGTATAAGGAGAAAAAATGGCTATTTATAATATTGAACAGGCAGGACAAAGCAGCGTACTGAGAGAAAAATCAAAGCCGATCAAAGAAGTCAACGACACCGTTCGTACACTTCTCGACGATATGGCGGAAACGATGTATCATGCCGAAGGCGTCGGTTTGGCTGCGCCTCAGATCGGCATTGCCCGTCGTATCATCGTTGTTGACGTCGGTGAGGGACTAATCGAACTGATCAATCCCGTTTTGCTTAAAGGCCGCGGTAAACAAGTCAGCGAAGAGGGCTGCCTCAGCGTTCCCGGTTATTATGCTCCCGTTGAACGCTTTAAAACGGTTTTCATTGAGGGTCTTGACAGAGACGGTAAAAAAATCAATATCAAGGCAAAGGACTTTGCCGCCGTTGCACTTCAGCATGAGATTGATCATCTTGACGGCATTCTCTTTACCGATAAAGCGAAAAAACCGGCAAAGAGTCAGGATGAGGAATGAATAAAGAGGAGATTGTCCTATGAAAGTGATCTTTATGGGCAGCCCCGATTTTTCCGTGTACGGTCTTGAAGCACTCGACCGCAGTCACCATGAAATTGTCTCCGTTGTCAGTCGCGTCGATAAAGCGAAAGGACGAAAAAAAGTCCTTCAGCCCACGGCTGTTAAAAAGAGAGCGTTGGAATTGGGTTATCCCGTTTTTACTCCGGAAAATGTCAACGATTCCGCTTTTTTGGAGGAATTGAAAAAAACCGACGCTGATGTTATCGTTGTTTCCGCCTTCGGACGCATTTTAAAAAAGGAAATTTTGGAGCTTTTTCCCTTTGGCGTTATCAATATTCACGGTTCTCTTCTGCCGGAATATCGCGGCGCCTCGCCGATGAATGCCGTTCTCTGCGACGGTCGCAGTGAAACCGGCATCACCATCATGTATATGAATGAAGGAATGGATGAAGGGGATATATTGAGTGCCGGTAAGCTCGATATCGGCGAGAATGAAACCTTTGATGCTTTAAAGGAACGTATGGGAAAGCTCGGCGGTGAAATGATCGTTTCCGCCCTAACGGATCTTGAAGCGGGAACGGCTTCGCGTATTCCTCAGGATCACGCAAATGCAACCTATTGTCAACTCCTGACGAGGGAAAATGAACGGATTTCCTGGGAAAAGCCGGGAAAAGATATCCATAATCAGATCCGCAGTCTTTCGGCAAATCCAGGCGCTTTCAGTTATCTGCGGGGAGATCCTTTCAAACTGATTGAAACATCTTTCGAGGAAACCGATGTTTCCCGCGGTCTTCCCGGTGAAATCTTCGGTTTTGAAAAGAAGATCGGTGTCGGCGTCGGGGTGAAAGGCGGAATTCTCTGGCTGAAAAAGGTGAAGCCCCTCGGAAAAAAAGAAATGAACGCCGTTGATTGGTATCGTGGCGTACGTGAACCGGAGGGTTTACGTTTTACATCTGAAAAATAAATGTTAGGAAAGGAATAAAAAAATGTATTATCTCCCGGTTTATGATTGGACAATGGTCTTATTGATTCCCGCGATTCTGTTGTCGCTTTGGGCACAATTTAAGGTGCAGGGAAATTTCAATAAATACTCGAAGATTTACAGCCGCAGCGGCATTACCGGCGCACAGGTGGCGGCAAAGCTGCTGCAGATCAACGGGATCACAGATGTCGGTATCGCGCCAACAAAAGGAAGCTTGACCGACCATTACCATCCCACAAAAAAGACGGTCTTTCTTTCGGAGACCGTTTACGGTGAATCGACAATTGCGGCCATCGCCGTTGCCGCTCACGAGTGCGGTCACGCCATTCAGCATCATGTCGGTTATGCG